>NZ_LUNF01000025.1:0-57937 GCF_001626145.1 Aeromicrobium sp. REDSEA-S32_B7 | reverse complement strand
GCGCCGTCACCGTCGTCCTCCCTGCCGTGAGCGTGGTGGCGGTGCTGGGCGCCGCTGTCGCCGTGGTGCAGGCCCAGAGCCCCGACCCTGCGACCACGGCGCCGCGCGCAGCCGCCGCGCCCGTGCAGGACGACGTCATCGCCGAGGCCTTCGAGGAGGCTCCGGAGGTGAACCGCAGCGCAGAGCGTCCCGAGCTGCCCGTGGAGGGCACCGTGCAGGTGGTCGTCAAGGGCCAGCAGGTCGCGCTCGACGACGGCGTCGCCGTGCACGCCGACGCCGACTCCGCGTCGCCGGTGCTGAAGCGGCTCGAGCGCGGGCAGAAGATCGACGTCACGGGCCGGACCCGCGACGGCTGGACCGAGGTGGTCCTCGCCGACCTGCCCCGCTGGGTGCCGTCGCGGCAGGTCGCCGACGACCTCCCGCTCGGCACGCAACCCTGCAACAAGATGTCGGAGGCCGGTCTGCAGCCCGACACCGTCAAGGTGTTCCGGGCCGTGTGCGAGCGCTTCCCCCAGGTCGGCGAGTACGGCGGCATCGCCGGACGTGGTGAGCACGCGACCGGTCAGGCGCTCGACATCATGGTGCGCGGCTCGCTCGGCGACGAGATCGCCGCCTTCCTGCAGGAGCACCGCAGCGAGCTCGGCATCGAGTACCTGATCTGGGAGCAGCGCATCTGGCGGCCCGCCACCTCGGCCAGCTGGCGGCCCATGAGCGACCGCGGTGGCGACACCGCCAACCACGTCGACCACGTGCACGTGACCACCTACGGCAGCGCGGCGACGGGCTGACATGACCCTGCACGTCGGCCTCACGGGCGGCATCGGCTCCGGCAAGAGCACCGTCAGCGCGCGGCTCGCCGAGCTCGGCGCGGTCGTCGTCGACTACGACCTGCTCGCGCGCGAGGCCGTCGAGCCCGGCACCCGCGGGCTGGCAGCGATCCGCGAACGGTTCGGCGACGCCGTGGTCGCCGCCGACGGATCGCTCGACCGCCCGGCCCTCGGTGCCGTCGTCTTCGCCGACGAGGCCGCCCGACGCGACCTCGAGGCCATCACCCACCCCGCGATCCGCGAGCTCGCCGCGGCCCGGGTCGCCGCGGCGCCCGATGACGCCGTCGTCGTGCACGACCACCCGCTGCTCGTGGAGATGGGCATGGCCGCCGCGTGCGACGTCGTCGTGGTGGTCGACCTGCCCCCCGAGCTGCAGGTGCGAAGGCTCGTCGAGCAGCGCGGCATGGCCGAGGACGACGCCCGCGCCCGCCTGGCCGCCCAGACGAGCCGTGAGCGGCGGCTCGAGGCGGCCGACGAGGTGCTCGACAACCAGGGCAGCCGCGAGGACCTCCTCGCGGCGGTCGACGCCCTCTGGGCGCGCCTCACGTCCGACCGCTGAGCAGCGCGTCGGCGCTGGACAGGACGAGGCTCTGGGCACGACGAAGCCGCCCTGTCGGGGGTGGCAGGGCGGCTTCGGGCTGGCGGTCCGAGGGGGTGTCAGGCCGCCAGGTCGGGGTCGGCGATCTTGCGCAGCGTGACGAGCGCCTGGCGCTCGAGCTGGCGCACGCGCTCGGCGGAGATGCCGTGGCGCTTGCCGATGTCGGCGAGCTTCTGCTGACGACCGTCGAGCAGGCCGTAGCGGGCCCGCACGATGTCGGCCTCGCGGGCTCCCAGGTGGTCGATCAGCGAGCTGATCAGGTGCTTGGTCTCGTCGTCCAGGACCGCCAGGTCGGGGCCAGGCTGGGTCTCGCGGGCGATGAGGTCACCGAGCGAGGTGTCGCCGTCCTCGTCGACCGGGGTGTCCAGGCTGACGTGGTCGCGACCCCAGGACAGCAGGTCGATGACGCGGTCGACGTCCATGCCGAGCTCGTCGGCGATCTCCTGCGGCTCGGGGTCGTAGCCGAGCGTGCGCTCGAGCGTCCGGCGTGCCGCCGTGACCTGGTTCAGCTCCTCCACCACGTGCACGGGCAGCCGCACGACGCGCGCCTGCTGCGCGATGCCGCGGGTGATCGCCTGACGCACCCACCAGGTGGCGTAGGTGGAGAACTTGAAGCCCTTCGCGTAGTCGAACTTCTCGACGGCGCGGATCAGGCCGGTGTTGCCCTCCTGCACCAGGTCGAGCATCGGCATCGCGGAGCGGCCGTACTTGCGCGCGATCGAGACGACCAGGCGCAGGTTGGCGTTGATGAACTCCTGCTGGGCGCGCTCGCCCTCGGCCGCGATGAACTCGAGCTCTTCGCGGGTGGCCCGCTTGGGTGCGCCGCCCTTCGCGCGGCCGATGCGTCCTTCGTCGAGCAGGTGCTGGGCGTAGAGGCCCGCCTCGATGCTGCGGCTGAGCTCGACCTCGCGGGCGGCGTCCAGCAGCGGCGTCCGGGCGATCTCGGCCAGGTACATGCCGACGCTGTCCTTGCCCTCGGCGCTCTCGTGCCTCGTTGACGTCATGTGAATACGCCTCCCATCGTGTCTGTACCAGTGCAACGCACCGGACACACCGGGGATTCCACTCTCAGCCTCTTCTTGGCAGGTGTTCGCCGGGGTCTCAGGCCCATCTCCGGACCGCCCGCAGGAGGGTCACGGAAGGGTCCGGCGCGCCGCGGACGGGTGCGCACGGTCTCACACCGCGAGCCTGTTCCCCTCAAGTGGGACGAGGGACTAGGTTGTTCCCGTTCTTCATCCTTTTCTCAGCAACGGAAGGTTCCCCATGGCAGCCGACTTCAAGGCGCTCTCCAAGTTCGACCAGGGTGCCCTGGTCGCGGGCGCTGTCGCGATCCTGTTCTCGTTCTTCGACGCCTTCGTCACGGCCTCGGTCAAGGGCAGCGGCGACTTCGCCGTCAACACCTCGGCCGGCCGCAACGCCTGGTACAGCTTCGCGACCCTGGGCATCCTGCTCGTCATCGTCGCGGTCGCCGTCGTCGCGGTGAAGGCCTTCGCCGCGCAGAACCTCCCCGACGGCGTCCCGTGGCGCCTGGTGGCGCTCGCGACGGCCGCGCTCGGCACGATCCTGCTCGTCCTGCGTCCGCTCACCGAGGGCGGCGACGTCCCGTCCGGCATGGGCGTCGACGTGAGCGTCGGCCCGGGCTGGTCCGGCTACATCGTCTGGATCGCCGCGATCGCGCTGACCGTCTTCACGGCACTGTCGTTCAAGGACTCCGGCGAGAAGCTGCCCGAGGTCAACAAGAAGTCCGACCCGCCCGCCGCCTCCTGAGCGCAGCGGTCAGGCGGTGAACGGCGGTCGGTCGTCGAGCGCGACCGACCGCCGTCCCGCCCACCTCCACAGGCGCGCGGTGACGTCGCGGTCCTCGTCGGTGACGAGGTTGCCCATCACCCGCAGCGCCACGGTCATCAGGGTCTGCGAGCGCATGCCGAGCGGTCCGAACGTCGGCAGCAGCCGCGGCACCGTGAGCAGCCCGGCCAGACGACGCGCGATCGAGAACGCCTCGCCGTAGTGGCCGGTCAGCAGCTGGGGCCACGCCTCGGCGACGTCGGTGCGTGAGGCGAGGAGCTCCGCGCCGACGCGTCCCGTCTCCAGGCCGTAGTCGATGCCCTCGCCGTTCAACGGGTTGACGCACCCCGCCGCGTCCCCGACGAGGATCCAGTTGGGTCCGGCGACACCCGACACCGCACCACCCATCGGCAGCAGGGCCGACGTCGGCAGACGCAGGTCGGGCCCGAGCTCCCACTCCTCGCGCCGCAGCTCGGCGTAGTACTCCATGAGCGGACGGATCTGCAGCGCCGCCGGCCGCTTGGCCGTGGCCAGCGCGCCGACGCCGAGGTTGACCTCTCCGCCCTCGCCGGCCGTGCCGAGGGGGAAGATCCAGCCGTATCCGGGCAGCAGAGCGCCCTTGTCCTTCGCCGCCCGTGGCCCGGCACCCCCGCCGGGCGCCGCCCTCAGCTCCAGGTGGGAGGAGATCCACGGGTCGTCGAAGCGCCCGGACTTGACGTAGGAGCGGCCGGCGACCCCGTAGGCGGTGTCGCGATGCCACTCCCGCCCGAGGACCTTGCCGAGCGGCGACCGCACACCGTCGGCGACCACGAGTCGTTCGCAACGCACGACGTGCCGCTGCTTCTCGGGACCGACGACGAACACGACGGCGCTGACCCGGCCGGAGCCGTCGCGCTCGACGTCGACCGCCCGCGCGCGGTCCAGCGGCTGCGCACCGTCGGCGAGCGCGACGTCGCGGATGCGCGCGTCGAGCTGCGTGCGGGGCACCGCCGAACCGTGGTCGGGCAGCGAGCCGCCGGGCCAGGGGAGCAGGAGCTCCTGGCCGAAGCCCGCGGCGCGCAGGCCACGGTTCGTGCCGAACGAGCGGGTCCAGTCGCCGAGGCCGAGGCGGTCGAGCTCGGCGACGGCGCGAGGGGTCAGGCCGTCGCCGCACGTCTTGTCGCGCGGGAACGCCGCCGCGTCGGCCAGCAGCACGTCCGCACCCGCCCGGGCCGACCAGGCTGCCGCGGCAGCGCCGGCGGGCCCGGCACCCACCACGAGGACGTCGGTGCGGTCGGGCAGGCTCATGGGGCGATCATCCCATCCCGTGCCAGGATGTCGCTCATGACCTCGTCGTCCTCCGCGCCCTCGCAGGCACCGGGCCAGGAGGTCCGGTTCGCGTCCTCGGGCTCGTCGGCCTACGCCGTCGTGCTCGCGCTGTTCGCCACCATCGTGGTCGTCTCGAACGTGGTGGCCACCAAGCCGATCGAGGTCGGCTCCGGCTCGCTCACGCTCGGGCCCGTGCAGCTGTGGCCGCTCATCATCGACGGGGGAGCGGTGCTCTTCCCCCTCGCGTACGTGCTGGGCGACGTGATCTCGGAGGTCTACGGCTTCCGCGCGGCACGTCGGGCCGTGCTCACCGGCTTCGCCTGCGCCCTGCTGGCCGTCCTGACGTTCACCGTGGTCGCCCGTATCCCGGGCGCCTCGTTCTACGGCAACGACGAGGCCTTCTCGACCGTCCTGGGCCCGGTGGCGCAGATCGTGCTGGCGAGCGTCGCCGGCTACGTGTGCGGGCAGCTGACCAACGCCTGGGTGCTCACCCGGATGAAGGCGCGGACGGCCGAGCGCGCGCTGGTGGCGCGGCTCGCGTCGTCGACCGGTCTCGGCGAGCTCGTCGACACCTTCCTGTTCTGCGCGATCGCGGCGAGCGCCATCGGCATCACGGGCACGGGCGGGTTCCTCAACTACTTCGTGGTCGGGGTGCTGTTCAAGGTGGCGGTGGAGCTGCTCGTCATGCCGGTGACGGTGCTCGTGATCGCGCGGCTCAAGGCCGCCGAGCCCACGTACTGAGCCCTGCGGCGCGGTCCGGCGCTCGCCTCAGCGGGAGGAGCGGATCCGGCCCATCGTCTCGGCGCGCAGCTCGTCGAACGTGCCGTCCTCGAGGGCGGCCCTCATGCGGTCGACCAGGCGCACCACGTAGCGCTCGTTGTGGATCGTGGTCAGGGTCGCGGCGAGGTACTCCTTGGCCTTGAACAGGTGGTGCAGGTAGGCGCGCGTGTAGTGCGCGCAGGTGTAGCAGTCGCAGTCGTCCTCGATCGGCTCGAAGCGGCGGCGCGACCGGGCGACGAGCAGGTTCTCGCGTCCGTCGGCGGTGTACACGCGCGAGGAGCGCGCCACCCGCGACGGGCCGACGCAGTCGAACGTGTCGGCACCCGCCTCGACCGCGGCGAACAGGTCGTCGGGCTCGCCGATGCCGAGCAGGTGACGGGGCTTGTCGTCGGGGAGCTCGTCGGTGACCCAGCCGACGATGGTCGCCAGGTTCTCCTTCTCGATGGCGCCGCCGATGCCGAACCCGTCGAAGCGCGTGCCGTCGACCTCGAGCTCGGCCAGGTGCCGTGCGGCGCGACGGCGCAGGTCCTCGTGCTGGGCGCCCTGCACCACCCCGAACAGGGCAGGTCCAGCGGGCCCGGCGGGGGGGCCGGGCTGGGGGCGGCGAGCGGGCCCGGTGGGGGGGCCGGCGAGGGTGCCGGGCTGGGGGCGGCGAAGAGAAGAGAGGCGGCGGTGCTCGGCGAGGCAGCGCGCGGCCCACGCCTCGGTGCGGGCCAGCGACTCCTCCTGGTAGGCGCGGCTGTCCAGGAGGGTGGTCAGCTCGTCGAACGCGAAGATGACGTCGGCGCCCAGGCGGTGCTGGATGCCCATGGACACCTCGGGGGTGAACCGGTGGGTCGAGCCGTCGAGGTGGCTGCGGAAGGTGACGCCGTCGTCGTCGACGTGCGCCAGGCGGTCCTTGTCGGTGGCGATGACGTCGGCGGCCTCGGACGTGGAGTCCATCGACAGCGTCTTGCGGAACCCGGCGCCGAGGCTCATGACCTGGAAGCCGCCGGAGTCGGTGAAGGTCGGGCCGGACCAGCCCATGAACCGGCCGAGCCCGCCGGCCTCCTCCACGACGTCGTCGCCGGGCTGGAGGTACAGGTGGTAGGCGTTGGCGAGCAGGGCCTGCGCGCCGAGCTCGGCCATCGCCTCCGGCAGCACCGCCTTGACGGTGGCCTTGGTGCCGACGGGGACGAAGGCGGGCGTGCGGATCGTGCCGTGCGCGGTGGTGAGCGTGCCGGTGCGGCCGGCGCGGTCCCCGAGGCGGGCGCCGACCTCGAAGAGCGGCGGGGTCGTGGTGGGCGAGTCGGTCACGGGCTCATCCAAGCAGGCGACGGGCCCTGCGTCAGCGCAGGGCGGTGAGGTCACGCAGCAGCGTCCAGGCGGGGACGAGGGCGCCGAGGGTGAGCAGCACGAAGCCCGCGTTCCAGGCCGCGGCGGGCAGGGGCGTGAGCCGGGCGAGCACGTCGGCGTCGCTCGTGCGCGACCGCGACCTGCGCCGCGACGACCACAGCTCGACCGTGGTGCGCGGTCCGCCGACCAGCAGGAACGTGGAGAGCGCGACGGCGGCGAACCCCTGCGCCGACGGGTCGGTGCGCCACACCAGCAGCGCGACGCCGGCTCCGGCGAGTCCCACCACGAGGAGACCGAACACGTTGCGGATGAACACGAGCATGCCGGCGACGACAGCGAGCGCGGTCCACAGGGCCCAGGCGGTGCGATCGAGCGACACGAGCGCGAGCAGCCCGAGGCCGAGGGCGCTCGGTGCGAGGTAGCCCGCGGCGGCGGTGGCCGCCATGCCGGGGCCGGTGGGCCGGCCCACCGAGGTGGTCAGCCCCGAGGTGTCGCGGTGCAGGCGGACCCCGTTCAGGCGCCGACCGGTCAGCACGGCGACCAGCGCGTGGCCCGCCTCGTGCACGAGGGTGACGACGTGCCGGCCGGCCCCCCATCCCCACGGCAGCAGCGCCAAGGCGGCGCCGACCGCCGCGGGGACGTAGGGGCTCATCGGGCGGCTCCGGCCGGACCGGGGCTCAGACGACCGGTCGGTCGACGAGCTGCACGCGCGAGGCGTCGCGGGCCGACTCGCCCATGGCGGCCGCCATGCGGTGCATGAGCGCACCCTCGCGGTGACGGCTCTGCCGGTCGAGCGTCAGGCCGAGCGCGGTGTGCGCCCAGCCGCTCGTGGGCTCCAGCTCGACGAGCCGACGGAACGCCTCCTCCGCAGGCCGCAGCTGGGCGGCCGCGAAGTGGGCACGAGCGAGCAGCTCCCACGCCGACGCGTTGTCGGGGGAGTCCTCGACGACCCGCCGCAGGACGCGCGCGGCGTCGCGGGGGTAGCGCGACTCCAGCAGCTCCTCGCCGAGGCGGAAGGCGTCGAAGACGTCCATCGCCGCGATCTGGTCGTCGGAGATGTTCGGGGTCAGGTAGATGGTCATGGGGCTCCTCCTCCCGGGGCGTGCTGGTCGGGCTCGTCAACGGCGTCGTCGTCCGGTTCATTCCCGCGCTCACGGGGCCGGCGCGGGGTCCTGCTGGTCGCCGGGCGTGGCGCTCGGGGTCGGCGTCGGGACGGGGTCGGCGCTCGACGTCGGGGTCGGCGTCGGCGTGGGGTCGGGGGTGGCCTCGTCGTCGGGGGTCGGCGACGCCGTCGGGTCCGGGGTGGCGGTCTCGGTGGGCGTCGGTCGCTCGTCGCGCGGTGTCGAGTCGCCGCCACCGCCGGAGAAGTGGCCGATGCGGGGGTTGTGGGGGTTCGAGCCGTAGGCCTTGCCGGTCACGAGCTCGTAGCTGCCCATGGCCACGCCCGCGACGAGCAGGACGACCACGGTCGACAGGGCCACGGCCCTCCACCGGATGGTGCGGCGGGGCGCGTCGACCACCTCGGCGCCCGTGACCTCCTCGTGCGTGGCACGGCGGACCGCGGCCAGGGCCTCGGCGGTATGACCGGGCTCGGCCTCGGTCTCGACGACCTGGCCGCCGTCGGTCTGCACGATGAGCGTGCGTCCCTTGTCGAGCGTGCTGGCGTAGAGCGAGGACGTGATGGTGACGACCAGGCTGCCCAGCGCGGCCCCGACGATGGTGCCGGCCACGCCGAGCGCGGAGGCGATCCACGCCGACGTCATCGCGGCGAGGGCACCGGCCAGCACCTGGAACCACGACAGGCCGCCCAGGACCGAGGAACGTTCGCGGGTGTCGGTGGAGTCAGGCATGGATTCCAGCGTAGGGGGGCCACGCCAGCCGTTCGAGCCGCGCGGAACGCGTTCCACGTCACGCATCGACAGGGGTCCGGCACGCCTGCACGGTTCTGTCGGTCACTCTTGCCAGACTCGGACCCATGGCTCCCACCCTCACCCTCCTGCTCGGTCTGCTCGTCGGTGTCGCGCTCGGCGTGGTGGTCGGCCTGCTGGTCGCCCGCCTGCGTCAGGTCGACGGGGCGGCGGGCGCCGAGGACCCCGCGGTGGTCCAGGCCCGACACGCCGCGGAGCTGGCCGAGGTGCGGCACACGGCCCGCGCGGAGCTCGCCGACGCGCGGCACGCGGCGGCGGCGGAGCGGGCGCAGGTCGAGCAGGCGCTGGCGGCGGAGCGCAGCCGCGTCGAGAGCGCTCTCGCCGCGGCCAAGGCCGACGTCGAGGCCCGGCTCGCGGCCACGCGGGCCGAGGCGGACGCCCTGCGCGAGCAGGTCGAGGTCGCCCGGCGTCAGACGCGCGAGCTCGTGGCGCAGCACGACCGCGAGGCCAAGGAGCGCCAGGCCAAGGAGCAGAGCGAGAGCCGCGTGCTGCAGAAGCTCGCGCCGGTGGCCACCCAGCTCCAGCAGATGCAGCGCAAGGTCGAGGAGATCGAGGAGAAGCGTGCCCGGCAGCACGGCCACCTCGCCGAGCAGATCCGCGCCACGCAGGAGTCGGCGGCGCGCTCCCAGCAGGCTGCAGAGACGCTCTCCGGCGCCCTGCGCAACAACACGGTCCGCGGGGCCTACGGCGAGACCCAGCTGACGTCGCTCGTGGAGTCGGCCGGGCTGCTCAACCGCATCGACTTCTCCACCCAGGAGTCGATCACCGCCGACTCCGGCGCCCGACGTCCCGACATGGTCATCAAGCTGCCGGGACGCAAGCAGATGGCGGTCGACGCGAAGGTGCCCTACGCGGTCTTCATCGACGCGAACCGCCCCGACCTCGACGACGCCGAGCGCAAGCGGATGTTCGTGCAGCACGCGAAGGCCGTGCGGGCGCACGTCGACGCGCTGGCCCAGAAGGAGTACTGGACCGGTCTGCCCACCAGCCCGGAGTTCACGGTGGCGTTCATCCCGAACGACGCGATCCTCAACGCTGCGCTCGACGCCGACCCGTCGCTCATGGAGCACGCGTTCGCGCGGGGCATCGTGCTGGCGACGCCGGTCAACCTGTGGGCGGTGCTCAAGACCGTGGCGTTCACCTGGCGCCAGGAGGACCTCGCCGAGAACGCGCAGGAGCTCGTCGACCTCGGACGTGAGCTGTACAAGCGGCTCGGCACCCTGTCCTCGCACGTGTCCAAGCTCGGCCGCTCGCTCGAACGGTCGGTCAAGGACTACAACACCTTCGTCGGCTCGCTCGAGCGCGGCGTGCTCGTCACGGCACGCAAGCTCGACCGCGTCGACGACACGGCCCTGCTGGGCGACGTGCAAGAGCTCGACGTCGACCCGCGGAGCCTCACCGCGAGCGAGCTGACGCAGCCGTCCCCGTCGCAGGAGTTCGCGCTGTTCGAGGACCTCGAGCGACCCGAGATCGACCCGCTCCTCGTCGACGGCGAGACCGTCGACGACGCGCAGGAGCAGGCGGGCTGAGCGGCCCACCTGTCCGTGGCGTCCCTGGCGGGGCGAGCCACGGGCGGCGGGTCAGCCGAGCGCCTGCTCCAGGTCGGCCAGCAGGTCGGCCGTGTCCTCGATGCCCACGCTGAGCCGCACCAGGTCGTCCGGCACCTCGAGCACCGAGCCCGCGGTCGACGCGTGCGTCATGGCCCCCGGGTGCTCGATGAGCGACTCGATGCCGCCGAGGCTCTCCGCGAGCGTGAAGATGCGGGTCCGCGCGCAGAGGTCGAGCGCCGCCTGGCGCCCTCCCGCCAGCCGCAGCGAGACCATGCCGCCGAAGCGACGCATCTGCCGGGCGGCGACCTCGTGCCCGGGGTGGTCGGGCAGGCCGGGGTAGAGCACCGACGCGACGGCCGGGTGGCCGACGAGGAGGTCGACGACCGCCTCCGCGTTCGTGCAGTGCTGCTCCATCCGGACCGCGAGCGTCTTCGCCCCGCGGAACGTCAGGTAGGCGTCGAACGGACCCGGCACGCCGCCGGCGCCGTTCTGCAGGAACGCGAACCCGGTGTCGAGCTCGGCGTCGTCGGTGACGAGCGCGCCGCCCACCACGTCGGAGTGGCCGCCGAGGTACTTCGTCGTGGAGTGCAGGACCACGTCGGCGCCGAGGGCGAGCGGCTGCTGCAGGTAGGGCGAGGCGAAGGTGTTGTCGACGACGAACCGCGCGCCCGCGGCGTGCGCGACCTCGGCCACCTGCTCGACGTCGGCGACGTTGAGCAGCGGGTTCGTCGGGGTCTCGACCCACACGACCTTCGTCTCGGGCCGGATCGCGGCGCGGACGGCGTCGACGTCGTTGACGGCGACCGGCGTGTAGGAGATGCCCCAGTGGGTGAACACCTTGTCGATCAGCCGGAAGGTGCCGCCGTAGGCGTCGTCGGGGATGACGAGGTGGTCACCGGGCCGCAGCAGGGTGCGCAGGGCGGCGTCGGTGGCCGCCATGCCCGAGGAGAACGCGCGACCGTGCTCCCCGTTCTCCAGCGCCGCCAGGTTCGCCTCGAGCGCCGCGCGGGTCGGGTTGCCGGTGCGGGCGTACTCGTAGCCGCCGCGCATGCCACCCACGCCGTCCTGGGCGAAGGTCGAGGACGCGTAGATCGGCACGTTCACCGCGCCGGTCTGCGGGTCGGGCTCGAAGCCGGCGTGGATCGCGCGGGTCGCGAAGCCCAGCGCCTCGTCCTTGCGGTCGTCGCTCTGATCGCTCATACGTGCACCCCCAGGAGGTCGTGCCGGGTCAGGACGCCCAGCGGCTTGCCGTCCTCGATCACCATGACGGCGTCGCTGTCCTTGAGCGTCGCCAGGGCGGTGTCGAGGTCCTCGTGCGCGCCCAGCAGCGGCAGCGGCGGCTCCATGTGCTTGGAGACCGGGTCGGTGAGGGACGCCCGGCCCTCGAAGACGGCGCTGATGAGCGTGCGCTCGCTGACGCTGCCGGCGACCTCGCCGATGACGACGGGCGGCTCGGCCCCGACGACCGGCATCTGGGAGACGTTGTACTCGCGGAGGATCTCGATCGCGTCGCGGATGGTCTCCGACGGGTGGGTGTGCACGAGCGCGGGCAGGTCGCCGGACTTGCGGCGCAGCACCGCGCCGACGCTCGGCCGGTCGGTGTGGCCGTCCAGCGGCTCGCGGAGGAAGCCGTAGGACGACATCCAGTCGTCGTTGAAGATCTTCGAGAGGTAGCCACGTCCGCCGTCGGGCAGCAGCACCACGACGACGGCGTCGGGGCCCTCGCGCTCGGCCACCTCGAGCGCCGCGACGACGGCCATGCCGCAGGAGCCTCCGACCAGCAGCCCCTCCTCGCGGGCGAGGCGGCGGGTCATCTCGAACGCGTCGGCGTCGGAGACGGCGATGATCTCGTCGGCGATCTCGGGGTCGTAGGCGCTCGGCCAGAAGTCCTCGCCGACACCCTCCACCAGGTACGGGCGGCCCGTGCCGCCGGAGTAGACCGAGCCCTCGGGGTCGGCGCCGATGATCTTGACCCGACCGCCGGAGACCTCCTTGAGGTAGCGGCCGGTGCCGGTGATGGTGCCACCGGTGCCGACGCCGGCCACGAAGTGCGTGACGGTGCCGTCGGTGTCGGCCCAGATCTCCGGACCCGTGGTCTCGTAGTGCGAGGCCGGCCCGGCGGGGTTGGAGTACTGGTCGGGCTTCCAGGCGTTCGGGGTCTCGCGGACGAGGCGGTCGGAGACGTTGTAGTAGCTGTCGGGGTGCTCCGGCGGCACGGCGGTCGGGCAGACCACGACCTCGGCGCCATAGGCACGCAGGGTGTTCCGCTTGTCCTCGCTGACCTTGTCGGGGCAGACGAAGATGCAGGAGTAGCCGCGCTGCTGGGCCACCAGCGCGAGCCCGACCCCGGTGTTGCCGGAGGTGGGCTCGACGATGACGCCGCCGGGCTTGAGCGCGCCGGACGCCTCGGCCTCGTCGACCATCTTGACGGCGATCCGGTCCTTGGAGCTGCCGCCGGGGTTGAGGTACTCGATCTTGGCCGCCACCAGGGCAGATCCTGCCGGGACGACGCTGGACAACTTCACGAGCGGGGTGCCGCCCACGAGGTCGACCACGTGGTTCGCGATACGCATGACGTTCATCCTGCCACCCGGGTCGAGCGTGGAACCGCCGAGGCGTCGCCGGCCCTCCCGTGCGGGGGAGGGGCCGACGACGCCCTCGGGGGCGAACCGTCAGACGACGGCGCCGTCGGTGTTCCGTCCGTCGTCGATCTGGGCGTACTTGTCGACGACCTTGGGCTTCTTGTCCGGGTCGTGCGGCCAGCGCTCCTCGAGCTTCACGGCGAGGGCGGACGCCGTGAAGATCGTCGACAGGATGCCGATCGAGAGCCCGAGCAGGAGGGCGATCGCGAAGTCGGTCAGCGAGTCGCCGCCGAGGAACGCGAGCGCCGCGAGGATGAACATGGCACCGAGGCCGGTGTTCACCGTGCGCGGGATCGTCTGCAGGATCGCCTCGTTCACCACGTCGCGCAGCCGTCGGCCGCGGTTCTCGCCCGTGTGCTCGCGGATGCGGTCGAACACGACGATCGTGTCGTTGACGGCGAGGCCGATGATCGACAGCACCGCGGCCAGGAACACGCCGTCGATCGGCTTGCCCCACCACGCGAAGATGCCGACCACGGTGAGCACGACCGACGACATCGACAGCTGGGCCGACACCGCGTAGGTCCAGCGGAACCTCCAGGCGAGGTAGACCATCTGCGCGGCGATGGCGATCGCGAACGCGATGAGCGCCTTGTCGCGCAGCTCCTTGCCGAGGCTCGGACCGATCAGCTCGTCGCGCTCCTTCGTGGCCTGGCCCGCGACCGACTCGACGGCCTCCTCGACCTCGACCGCCTCGTCGTTGGTGATGTCGTCGAGGCGGACGCTGACGTTCTCGCTCTGACCGTCGCCGGACGACTCCTGCACGACGGCGCGCGGGAAGCCGGCGTCGGACACCGCCTCGCGCACCTCCTGCACGTCGACGGCCTGGGCGGTGGAGAACTCGAGGATGCGCCCGCCCGTGAACTCGACGCCGAGGTTCAGGCCGCGCAGCAGGATGCCGCTGATCGACACGCCAGCGACGACCAGGGTGAGGCCGATCCAGAGCCCGCTGCGGCGCATTAGGTTCGGGCCGCGCTCGTTGAGCCACTTGCGGACCGGGCCCGTCGAGGCCACGCCGGTGAGACCGGGCCGCTTCTTCAGGAACGACCGCTTCACCGCGAACTCGGTGAGCACGCGTGCGACGACCAGCGCCGAGAACATCGACGCGATGGTGCCGATCGTCAGGGTGACGCCGAAGCCCTTGACCGGACCGGACGCCAGGAAGAACAGCAGCGCGGCGGCCAGCACCGTGGTGACGTTGGAGTCGAGGATGGCCGACCACGCCTTGTTGAAGCCGGTCGTGAGCGAGGTGTGCAGGTTGCCGTTCTTCTCGTACTCCTCGCGGGCTCGCTCGAACACCAGCACGTTGGCGTCGATGGCCAGGCCGATGGCGAGCACGAAGCCCGCCAGGCCGGGCAGCGTGAGGGTCGCGCCGAGCCAGACGAGCAGGCCGTAGGAGATCGCGGCGTAGGTGGCCAGCGCGAACGTCGCCATGAGCCCGACCACGCGGTACACGAGCACGATGAACAGGCCGGTCAGGATGATGCCGATGATGCCGGCCTCGATGGACGCGTCGATCGCCGCGTCGCCCAGCGTCGCGCCGACCGTGCGCTGCTCGATGACCTCGACGGGCACCGGGAGCGCGCCGCCCTTGATGAGGACGGCGAGGTCGTCGGCCTGGGCCTGGGTGAAGTTGCCGGTGATGCTGGTGCTGTTGCCGCCGCCGGAGCGGCACAAGTCGGGCTGGACGGCGGGGGAGGAGATGATGTCCTCGTCGAGCAGGATGGCGACCCGGTTGCCGCCCTCGGTGTTGGCGCAGGCGGCCGCGACGAGGTCGCGCCAGCCGGTGCGGCCCTCGCCGGCGAAGTTGACGTTCACGACCCACTGGCCCACGCCCTGCTGCGGCGTGGCGGCCTCGGCGTCGGAGACCCCCTCGCCGTCGACGAGCGTCGGGCCGAGGAGCAGCGGCTGGCCCTGCTCGTCGTTCGCGACGACCTGGCCGTCCTCGGGCTCCTGGCCCTCCTGCGCGGGGCGCAGGACCTCGTGGAAGGAGAGCTGGGCGGTCTGGCCGATGACCTCGGCCGCCTCCCGCGGGTCGGTCACGCCGGGGAGCTCGACGATGATCCGGCGGTCGCCGGACTGGGCGAGGGTCGGCTCGGCGACGCCCAGGGCGTCGACACGGCCGCGGATGACCTCCAGGGCCCGGGAGGTCGACTCGGCGTCGGCCTTGACGCGGTCGGTGTCCTGGGTCTCGAGGACGATCTGCGTGCCACCCTCGAGGTCGAGGCCGAGGTTGGCGGGCTTGAAGTAGGCGAAGGCGAGGGAAGCGGCGAGCACGGCGAACGCCGCGATCGCACGCCACAGAGGGGCGCGCTGGTGCATGGATGACTTTCGGGATGGACGACGGGACGGCTGACGAAGGTGCGTCAGGCCGTCGGCGGTCCGCGTCCCGCGGCGGCGGGTGCCTCGGACTCCACCACGGCGACCCCTGCGTCGACGACCGTGTCGCGGGCGAGGACCGGGGCGACGGGCGCGCTCTCGGGCGGCAGCGCCCAGAGGTCGAGGTGGTGCTGGTCGACGTGCTGGCCCGATGCCTTCACGTGCGCCGCCTGGTGGCTCGACGCAGCCGAGGTGTGCGTCGTCGTGGCCCGCTGGTGCGCCCCCGCGTGGGTGACGCCGATCCCGGCCACGAGGAACAGCCCGACGACGGCCGCGCTCAGGGCGGCAGCCAGCGTGCGGCGGGGTCCGGGCATGGGGTGCAGTCTAGGCGACGCGCGCGACGGGACCGTCGGCCTAGGCTCGGGGGCATGAGCCACGACCTCCTCCACCGTCCCCTCGGCCACTCCGGCATCCAGGTGCCCGTCGTCGGCATCGGCTGCAACGCCTTCGGCACGCGCATCGACGCCCCGCAGGTGCAGGCCGTGGTCGACGCCGCCCTCGAGCGGGGCGTCACCTTCTTCGACACCGCCGACGTCTACGGCTTCGGCGCGAGCGAGGAGCTGCTCGGCGCGGCGCTCGGGTCGCGGCGCGACGAGGTGGTCGTCGCCACGAAGTTCGGCATGGACATGCAGGGCCGCAACGGCGACGACGGTGGTCGACGCGGGAGCGCCGCCTACGTCCGGACCGCGGTCGAGGCCAGCCTGCGACGTCTGGGCACCGACCACGTCGACCTCTACCAGCTGCACACGCCCGACCCCGCCACCCCGCTCGACGAGACGCTCGAGGCGCTCGACACCCTCGTGCAGGCCGGCACGGTGCGCGCCGTCGGCTGCTCGAACTTCCAGTCCTGGCAGCTGGTCGACGCCGACTGGCGCGCTCGGACCGCCGGACTCACCCGGTTCGCCACGGCGCAGAACGAGTACTCGCTGTACAACCGGACCGCGGAGGTCGAGCTGACGCCGGCCTGCGAGCACCTCGACGTCGGGATCCTGCCGTACTTCCCGCTCGCCTACGGTCTGCTGACCGGCAAGTACCGGCGCGGGGAGGACGCGCCCGAGGGGACCCGGCTCGCGACGCAGTCCGAGCGGCTGGCGACGGCCGACTGGGAGCGCATCGACGCGCTCCAGTCCTTCGCCGACGCGCGGGGCATCTCGCTGCTGGAGCTGGCCATGGGTGGTCTGGCCGCGCAGCCGGCCGTCAGCAGCGTCATCGCGGGCGTCTCGCGCCCGGAGCAGGTGGCGGCGAACGCCGACGCCGCCTCCTGGCAGCCGACCGAGGACGACCTGGCGGAGCTCGCGTCGATCGGCCGGCCGACGCAGTCCTACACGACCTTCGCCCCGGCCTGAGCCCGCGGCGGCCGTGCGGGAGATGGGGCGCCGGGCCGGGAAGCGCCTCACGGCGCGTGGCCGCTCGTAGCGGCTATTTTTGGGACCCGGGGCTTACCGCGGCCCGGCGCGACCACCAGCCTAACGGGCCCCTGGGCGCGCACAAGCGCTGTGGGCGTGAGACCTGCGACGCCGGCTCGAGCGGGCCGCGAGCGACGACCGGACGAGGCGCCGCGGGCGCCTCAGTGCAGCGAGCCGGACCGCTCGAGCGCCGCCGCCCGACGCAGGTGCAGCGCCATGTCGAGCAGGCGCGCGCCGCTGTGCGCGTCGGCGTCGTCGAGCTGTCCGCGGCCGACGCCGACGATGTGCGCGAACGCCGCCGCGCGGTCGAGGACGACGTCGAGGTCGGTGACGACGATGCCGCGCACGACCGTGTCGACGAGGTCGACCACCTCGTCGGCGCCAGGCGGCTCGACGACGCCGGCGAGCATCTCGTGCACGGGCGCGAAGCCGCGCCCGGCGGCGAACTCGGCGGCGGCCTGGCGGGGCTGGCGGTGGACCCACTCGCGCAGCAGGTAGAGCCGCCACAGCGCGCCCGACAGCGTGTCGGGCGGGGCGTGCGACCACAGCTCGGCGATCACGCCGAGGCCCTCGGCGTCGGACAGGTGCAGCACGCGGTCGACGAGGTCGCGGTCGTCGCGGTCGATCGGTCCCCGCACGAGCAGGTGCGCGATCCGGTGGCCGGCGGCGGCCACCTCGGCCGGGTCGGTGTCGTGCGCGAGCGCCTCGAAGAGTCCCTGCCCGGGCAGGGACGGGCGATGGAAGTCGCTCATCCTGCGGACCGTCCGGGCATGGGCCCCACCGTATCCGGGGCCCGGTCGTCCGGCACCCAGATCGCGTGCGTCAGACGTGCGCGTCGGGTCGCGGGGCGGTGGGCGCCGCGCTCGCCTGGGGGCGCAGGTAGAGCCACAGCACCGGCACCACGTAGGCCACCCAGGCGATCGTCTGCAGCCAGGTCGGGTCGGGCTGGAAGTTCACGGTGCCCTTGAGGAGCGTGCCGTACCAGCTGTCGGGTGCGATGACACCGGAGACGTCGAACGCGAGGTTCGTGATGCCGGGCAGGATGCCGGCCTCCTGCAGGTCGTGGACGCCGTAGGCGAGCACGCCGGCGGCGACCACGATGAGCAGGGCACCCGTCACCTGGAAGAAGGTCGAGAGGTTGATGCGCAGGGCCCCGCGGTAGATGAGGTAGCCCAGGAGCACCGCGACGAGGATGCCTGTGGTCGCGCCGACGAACGGCGAGGCGGTGTAGCTGCCGGAGATCGTGGCCCAGATGATCGCGGCGGTCTCCAGGCCCTCGCGCCCGACGGTCAGGAACGCGACCGTGGCGATGGCGACGGGTCCGAGCTCGACCGCCGTCGCGAGCTCGCCTTCGAGCTCGCGCTTGAGCCCGCGGGCGGTACGGCGCATCCAGAAGATCATCCACGTGACCAGGGCGGCGGCGAGGATCGAGAGCGTCCCGCCGACGGCCTCCTGCCACACGAAGGGGAGCTGCTCGAAGGCGAGCGTCACGGCCGTGAACACGAGCACGACGAGGGCCAGCGCTCCGCCCACGCCGATCCAGATGTAGCGGACGTCGCGGCGGCGGTCCGTGCGCACGAGGTAGGCCAGCAGGATGCTGACGACGAGGCTGGCCTCCAGCCCCTCGCGCAGACCGATCAGGAAGTTGGCGAGCACACCGACATGCTACTCAGGTTCGCCTTGCCTCAGTGGGTGATCCCGCGCACGACTGAGGGTGCGTGACCGATCAGGGCGTCAGGGCGTCGACGAGGTCGGCGGCGACGAGCTCGACCTGCCACGGACGGGCCCCGCCCTCGGCGAGCGCGTCGCCGACGTGGACGACGTCGACGACGGTCGGCGGGTCCCAGGCCAGACCGCGGACGAGGCCGGGGGAGATGAGGTTCTCCGGCGGCAGGTCGTGCTGCTCGGCGATGCGCGTGACCGCCTCGCGGGCCGATGTCAGCCGCGCCGCGGCCTCGGGGTGCTTGTCGGCCCACGCGCGCGGCGGGGGCGGCCCCTCGCGGTGCTGCGTGGAGAGCGGCAGGGCGTCGTCGGGGAGGGCGAGGCCCTCCTCGACCGCGTCGAGCCACTGCTGCAGGAAGCGGCGCGGTCCGCGCGAGCGCATGACGGGCAGGTTGCGCAGCGTCGAGGCGTCGCGGGGAGCCTCGCGGGCGATCTCGAGGATGGAGGCGTCGGGCAGGATCCGCCCGGGCGTCGTGTCGCGTTGCTCGGCGATCCGGTCGCGCGCCTCCCAGAGGGCGCGCACCAGCCCGAGGGTACGTCGGCCACGGGCCCGGTGGATCCCCGACGTGCGCCGCCAGCGCTCCTCCTTCGGCGGCGCCCCCGTGAACGACAGCAGGGCCTCGAAGTCCTGCGCGGCCCACTCGCGCTTGCCGGCGCGCTCGAGGTCGGCCTCGATGAGGTTGCGCAGCTCGATGAGCACCTCGACGTCGAGCGCGGCGTACTCGAGCCAGGGCTCCGGCAGCGGTCGCGTCGACCAGTCGGCGGCCGAGTGCTCCTTGGCCAGGCTCAGCCCGAGGTAGTGCTCCACGAGGGAGGCCAGGCCCACGCGCGGGAGGTTGAGCAGCCGGCCGGCGAGCTCGGTGTCGAACAGGGCGGTCGGGTGCAGCCCGACCTCGGCGAGGCACGGCAGGTCCTGCGTGGCCGCGTGCAGGATCCACTCCGCGTCGCCGATCGCCTCGTCGAGGTCGACGAGGTCGTCGAAGGCGATGGGGTCGACCAGGCCGGTGCCGCTGCCGTCGCGGCGCACCTGCACGAGGTAGGCCCGCTGGGAGTAGCGGTAGCCCGACGCCCGCTCGGCGTCGAGGGCCACCGGACCGTGGCCGAGCGCGAGACGCGCGCAGTAGGCCACGTAGTCGTCGACCGTGTCGATGACGGGGGGCAGGGGGTCACGCAGCTGCAGACGTGGAAGAGGAGGAGCCTGCTCCTCCGGGCTCCCCGTCTCCTCGGGCACGGAGGTCAACGGCGACCTCGGCGACGCTGCAGCGGGACGACGCCCGGTGCGAGCGGAGGCAGACCGGCGAGCGTGCAGAGCAGCTCGGTCCAGGCGGCGACGTGCGCTCCGGCCTCGGAGGTGGGTGTCCAGGACGCGCGGATCTCGACCTGGGCCGAGCCGGTGTCGCCGGCCATCTCGCCGAAGGTCTCGGTGCTCACGACCGTGACGCTGCCGCTGGCGGCGGTGTGCGTGCCGCCCTGCGCCTCGAGCGCGTCGACCAGCCAGCTCCACCCGACGGTCGCCAGGGCGGGGTCCTCGGCCATCTCGCGCTCGACCTCGGCCCGCGCGAACGTGACGCAGCGGAACGTGCCGTCCCACGCGTCGTTGCCGGCGGGGTCGTGCAGCAGGATGAAGCGACCGGTGGCCACGTCGTCGCCGCCGACCTCGAGGTCGCCGCTCAGGGCGTGCGCGAACGGCGCGATCCGCTGGGGCGCGGGGATCTCGTCGACGACCACCTCGGGACGCACCGGTGCGGCCAGCAGCTGCTCCAGGGCAGCGGCGAACGCTGGAGGGGTGTGATCGAACTCGCTGCGGGCGCCCACAGGCCGATGGTAGGCACTCCGGGCGCCGACCGGGTCCCGACACGCAGACGGTGATCCCACCCCTGAGAGAATCCCTCGGTGACCACCTCCCCCTCCGCCCGGCTCGCCGAGAGCGACTTCCTGCGCGCGTGCCGTGGCGAGCCCACGAGCCGCACCCCTGTCTGGTTCATGCGTCAGGCGGGTCGCCACCTGCCGGAGTACCTGAAGGTGCGCGAGGGCGTCGCGATGCTCGACTCGTGCTTCACGACCGACCTCGTCGTCGAGATCACGATGCAGCCGGTGCGTCGCTACGGCGTCGACGCCGCCATCTTCTTCTCCGACATCGTCGTCCCGCTCAAGGCGATCGGGGTGGACCTCGACATCGTGCCCGGCACGGGACCGGTGATCGCCGACCCGATCCGTCGGCGCGGACAGCTCGACCAGCTGCGCCGGCTCGAGCCCGACGACGTGGAGAGCATCGCCGCGGCGGCGCGGGCGCTCGTGGGAGAGCTGGGCGGCACGCCGCTCATCGGCTTCGCCGGCGCGCCGTTCACGCTCGCGTCGTACCTCGTGGAGGGCGGGCCCTCGCGCGACCACCGGATCACGAAGCAGCTGATGTACTCCCAGACCGGCCTGTGGAACGACCTGCTCGAGCGGCTCTCGCACCTGGCGGCCGACTTCCTGCGCGTGCAGGTCGAGGCCGGCGCCTCCGCGGTGCAGCTGTTCGACTCGTGGGCCGGCGCGCTGTCGCCGTCGGACTACGAGACCTACGTGGCGCCCCACTCCCGACGCGTGCTCGAGTCGGTCGCCGACCTCGGCGTGCCGCGCATCCACTTCGGCGTCGGCACCGGCGAGCTGCTCGACCAGATGGGCGACGTCGGCGCCGACGTGGTCGGCGTCGACTGGCGCGTGCCGCTGGATCGCGCCATCGAGAAGGTCGGACCGCACCGCTCCGTGCAGGGCAACCTCGACCCGACGCTGCTGTTCGCGCCGGCCGACGTGCTGCACACGAAGGCGGCCGCCGCGATCGAGCGCGGTCGCGGTGCCCGGGGGCACGTCTTCAACCTCGGCCACGGCGTGCTGCCGCAGACCGACCCCGACGCGGTGAAGGGTCTCGTCGACTTCGTGCACGGCTACGAGCGCGTCTGATGCGCGTCGCCGTCGTCGGGGCCGGCATCGGCGGGCTGGTCGCCGCCCTCGACCTGCGTGAGGCCGGGTGCGACGTCGTCGTGCTCGAGGGTGCCGACCAGGTGGGCGGCAAGCTGCGCGTCGACGACGTCGGCGACCTGCGCGTCGACGTCGGCGCGGAGTCGATGCTGGCGCGTCGACCCGAGGCCGTCGACCTCGCCGCCCGGGTCGGGGCCGAGCTGACCCACCCGGCGACGACGTCGGCCGCGATCTGGACGCGGGGTGCGCTGCGTCCGCTGCCGCCGACGGTCATGGGCGTGCCTGCCGACCTCGACGCCCTCGAGGCGTCGGGGATCCTCGCCGAGCGTCCGGTGCCGCACGCCGAGCCGGTGCCCGACGACGACGTGTCGGTGGCGGCGTTCCTCGCGCCGCGGGTCGGTCGCGAGGTGGTCGACCGGCTCGTCGAGCCGCTGCTCGGCGGCGTGTACGCCGGTCACGCGGACCGCCTGTCGCTGCGCGCCGCCGCGCCGCAGGTGCTGGCGCTCGGCGCCGATCCTCTCGCGGGGGCCGCTGCCACCCGGGCCACGACGCGCACCCTCGCCACGCCGGTGTTCGCGGGCGTCGTCGGCGGGGTGGGCACGCTCCCGCAGCGTGTCGTCGAGCACGGTGACCTCGACGTGCGGCTCCGGTCGACCGTGCGGGCCGTGCGGGTCGACGGCGGTGTCTGGACGGTCTCCGCGGGCCCGGTGTCGGCGATCGAGACGTACGAGGTCGACGCGGTCGTCGTCGCGACACCGGCGCCGGCCACCGCGCGCCTGCTCGCCGAGGTCGCGCCGCCGGCGGCCTTCGCGCTGGCCGCCGTCGACTACGCCTCGATGGCGCTGGTGACGTTCGTGCTCGACGGGCCGATCGACGTGGAGGGCTCGGGATTCCTCGTGCCGCCGGTCGACGGCACGGTGGTGAAGGGCTCGACGATCTCCTCGCAGAAGTGGGCCTGGCTGGGGGAGCGGGCGGGTGACCGCACGGTCGTGCGCGCCTCGATCGGCAGGGCCGGCGACACCGCCGTGCTCCACCGCGACGACGCCGACGTGGCCGCGCTGGCGCTCGCCGACCTGACGTCCGCGTACGGCGGGCTGCCGCCGGTGCTGGCGTCGCACGTGCAGCGCTGGGGCGGCGGCCTGCCCCAGTACGACGTAGGCCACCTCGGCCGCGTGGCGACCGTCGAGGCGGCGGTCGCACTCGTCGACGGTCTCGAGGTGTGCGGTGCCGCCTACCACGGGGTGGGCATCCCGGCGGTCGTCGCGTCGGCCCGCGCCGCCGCGGCCCGCCTCCTCGCACGCTGAGCCGCGGGGGGAGAATGGACCCATGAGCGTGCCGAACCAGGGAAAGCTGGCCAAGGAGATCAACGAGACCATCCGCTACACGATGTGGTCGGTCTTCAAGCTCGAGCGGGTGCTCGGTGACGCCGACCGTGCCGCGGAGGCCGCCGAGGTCGACGACCTGGTGAAGCGTCTGGCCGACGAGGACGTCGTGGTCCGCGGCTTCTACGACGTCAGCGGCATGCGCGCCGACGCCGACCTCATGGTCTGGTGGCACGCGTCGTCGGCCGACGCGCTGCAGGCCGCCTACAACGCGTTCCGGCGGACCGCGCTGGGCTCGCGGATGGCGCCCGTGTGGTCGCAGACCGCCCTGCACCGTCCTGCGGAGTTCAACAAGTCGCACGTGCCCGCGTTCATGGCCGACGAGACCGTGCGCGACTGGGTCTGCGTGTACCCGTTCGTCCGCTCCTACGAGTGGTACCTGCTGCCCGACGAGGAGCGTCGCGCGATGCTCAAGGAGCACGGCATGCAGGCCCGCCCCTACCCCGACGTCCGCGCCAACACGGTCGCGTCGTTCGCGCTCGGCGACTACGAGTGGATCCTGGCGTTCGAGGCCGACGAGCTGCACCGCATCGTCGACCTCATGCGCGACCTGCGCGCCAGCACCGCCCGCCGCCACGTGCGCGAGGAGATCCCGTTCTACACCGGCCGCCGCCACGACCCGGCCGACCTCACCGCGCTCTGGCCCTGATCGGGGATTCCCAGGTCGACCTGGGAATCTTCAGCGAGGCACGGAAATCTCAGCCACGCACGGAGAGCAAGCCGTGCGTGGCTGAGATTTCCGGGTCGACCTGGGATGTCTCCCCGCAGGGCACGGGAAGCTCAGCAAGGCACGGGAAGTGCACCGCGCGTAGCAGCGATTCCGAGGTCGACCTCGGAAGCTCCAGCGAGGCACGGAAATCTCAGCCACGCACGGGAAGCAAGCCGTGCGCGCTGCAGATTCCCAGGTCCACCTGGGAATCTTCCGTCGACTGCCGAGGGATCAGACCGGGACCTGGGTCAGGCTGATGCCGTTGATGCAGAACCGCTGGTCGGTGGGGGTGGGGAAGCCCTCGCCCTCGAACACGTGGCCGAGGTGGGAGCCGCAGGTGGCGCAGCGGACCTCGACGCGACGCATGCCCATCGAGCGGTCCTCGATGTACTCGACGCGGTCCTCCGCGAGCGGGGCGTAGAAGGCAGGCCAGCCGCAGTGCGCGTCGAACTTGGTGTCGCTGCGGAACAGCTCGGAGCCGCACGCGCGGCAGGCGTACACGGCCTCCGTCGGGTCCGTCTCGAAGGGGGAGCTGAACGGCCGCTCGGTGCCGGCCTCGCGGAGCACGTGGTACTCGGCGGCGCTCAGCTCGGCGCGCCACTCCTCGTTGGACTTCTCGACGTCGTAGCTGGTCTTGCCCGCCTGGTCGCTCATGTCTCCAGCCTACGTTCAGGTGCAAGAGACCACCTGTTCACACGGGTGTGGGAGGAACGTCCTCGTGGGAGTGACGAGGACGGTGGCGACGGGTCTGCTGGTGACCGCGACGGCGGGGGCGGCCGCGGCGTGGGGGGCGCGGGCGGTGCTGCAGCACCAGGCCGCGCTCGCGCGCGCGGCGATCGGCAAGCCGCTCGGCGAGGACGCACCCCTTGCCGACCGCGTCTACAAGGAGCGGCACGGCGGCACCATCGACCTGCTCATGCTGGGCGACTCGATCGCCGCGGGGCTGGGTGCCGACGGACCGCGGGGCACGCTCGGTGCGCGGCTCGCCCGGCAGGTGTCCAAGCGCACCGAGCGCGCCGTGCGCCTGCGCACCGCCGCCGTGGTGGGGTCCGAGAGCAGCCGGCTGGCCGAGCAGCTCGCGTCGCTCCCGCCCGACTACACGCCCGACGTCGCGGTCGTCGTCGTGGGCGGCAACGACGTGACGCACCGGGTGCCGGTGGTCGAGTCGGTGCGCCACCTCGAGGCCTGCGTCTCGGCGCTGCGAGGTCGTGGCACCGCGGTGGTCGTCGGCACGTGCCCCGACCTCGGAGCGCTCACCCCCGTGCCGCAGCCCCTGCGCGCCCTCGGGTCGCGGGCCTCGCGCCAGCTCGCGGCCGCCCAGCAGGAGGCGGCCCTGCGCCACGGTGCCTACGTCGTCTCGCTCGCCGACGTCGTCGGGCCGTTCTTCATCACGAACCCCGACGAGATGTTCAGCCTCGACCGCTTCCACCCCAGCTCGCTCGGCTACAAGCGGACGGCGCAGGCGATGCTGCCGTCGGTGCTCGCGGCGCTGGGGGAGCACGACGAAGTGCCGTTCGGCCACCTCGCCCCCGACCTCACGGTCGTGCCAGGCGAGCGGGTCAGCGTCCCTGCCGCACCCAGCGCGTGAGCAGCGTGCCGTCGACGTCGACGGCGTGCGCCAGCCGCAGCGGCACCTCCGCCGGCTCCCCGCCGGTCGAGATGCGCTGACCGTCGCCGGCCACGAGGACGGGGGAGACGGTCAGGCACAGCTCGTCGACCAGGTCGAGCGCCGTGAGTCCGGCGAACAACGACGGGCCGCCCTCGCACAGCACCCGCTGCAGGCCGCGACGGCCGAGCTCGGCAAGGGCCTGCGGCCAGTCGACCTCGTCCTCACCGGTGAGCAGCACCTCCACGCCCGCGCCCTCGAGCGCCACCACCTGCTCCCCGTCGGCGGCTCCTGGCGCGATGACGAGCACGCCCGGGACCTTCAACCGGTCGGGCACGTCGAGGCTGCGGCTGACGAGCGCGAGCACGCCGTCGTCGATCGGTCCGTAGTCCTCCGACCGGGCGGTGCCGGCCGACACGAGCACGACGTCGCACAGCTCGCGCAGGAGCCCGAACACGGCCTGGTCGGCGTCGGTGCCGAGCGACCCCGACCGCCCGTCGGCCCCCTCCGCCGAGCCGTCGACGCTGCTGACGAAGTTGACCCGCACCCAGGCGCGGCCCTCCTCGAGGTCGGGGTACTCGTACAGTGCACGGTCGATCGTCGGCGTGGCCATGACGCCCACCCTAGGTACGGTGGCGCCATGTCGCAGAGCCTGAGCAGCACGCTGTCCGCCGTCAGCAGCCTCGCCGAGGTCGACTCCCGCTCGACCCCCGGCTTCGACGGCGACAAGGCGGCCGGCAAGGCCGCGCTCGCCGAGCTCGGCACCGAGCTGGCCGACCTGCAGGAGCGTCTGCACGCGCACGGCACGACGGGCGACCCGCGCTCCGTCCTGGTCGTGCTGCAGGGCATGGACACCTCGGGCAAGGGCGGCACGATCGAGAAGGTCGTCGGTCTGGTCAGCCCGCTCGGGGTCCGCATCGCCTCCTTCAAGAAGCCGACGCCCGAGGAGCTCGCCCACGACTTCCTGTGGCGGGTCGAGCGACGGTTGCCGTCGGCCGGCGAGCTCGGCGTATTCGACCGCTCCCACTACGAGGACGTGCTCATCGGGCGCGTGCGCCGGCTGGCCGACGTCGACGAGGTCGAGCGACGCTACGACGCGATCAACGCCTTCGAGCGCCGGTACGTCGAGTCCGGCGGCACGGTCCTCAAGTGCCTGCTGCACATCAGTCCCGACGACCAGGCCGCTCGACTCCTCGCCCGGCTCGACGACCCGACGAAGCACTGGAAGTTCAACCCGGGCGACATCGACGAGCGCGAGCTGTGGGACGACTACCAGGACGCGTACGACCTGGTGCTCCAGCGGACGTCGACCGACGTCGCCCCGTGGCACGTCGTGCCCAGCGGACGCAAGTGGTACCGCAACTGGGCGGTCGGCCGGCTGCTCCTGGAGCACCTGCGCGCGCTGGACCTGACCTGGCCCGAGGCCGACTACGACGTCGACGAGCAGCGCGCCCGGCTCGCTGCGTCGAGCTGACGTCAGCCCCGGCGCAGCAGCCGGGCGAGGGCCGGAGCCAGCAGCAGCACCAGCAGCAGCCGGAGCAGCTGGACGGCCGTCACGAAGGTGACGTTGCCGCCGGTGGAGGTCGACGTCGCGAGCACGGCGTAGAGGCCGCCGGGCGTCGTCGCCAGGTACGCGTCGAGCCGGCTCGTCCCGGTCGCCGCCGCGAGGGCGAGGCCCAGTCCCGCGCAGGTGACCATGGTGAGCGCGATGGAGACGGCAGCGGTCGGGAGCATCCGCGCGATCGACCGCAGGCTCTCCAGCGTGAACCGCAGCCCGACCTGGACGCCGATCGCGAGGTACCCGAGGCCCTCCACCCACGTCGGCACCCCGGCACGGCGTGCAGCGCCGCCGCGGTGACCACCGGGCCGAGGATGGCCGGCGACGGGAGGTGCGCGACGCGCCCCAGCAGCAGCCCCGAGCCGACGGCGAGGGCGCAGTAGAGCAGGTCGCGGCCGCTGCCGAGGACGAACCCGCCGGAGGCTGCACCACCGCGCTCGTGGAAGACGAGCCCGACCACGAGCGGCAGGCTGAACAGCACCACGAGGACGCGCAGGTACTGCAGCACGGTGACGACCCGGTCGTCGGCGCCGAGGTCGCGGGAGAGGGCCGTCATGCCCGACGCGCCGCCTGCGATCGAGGCGAAGGCAGCCGTCACGGGGGTCACACCGCGGTGCAGACGCAGCAGCTGCCCCGCCAGGACGCTCACGACGATCGTCGAGGCCGAGACCGCCACGACCACGGGCCACGACCAGCCGAGCGACGTGAACGTCCCCCAGTCGACCGAGGCACCGACGATCGTGCCGACGACGCCCTGGCCCGTGAGAGAGACCCAGCGGGGTGCGTCCAGCGGTCGGGGCGCGAGCCGGCCCGGGGCGAGCAGTGCGTACACGAGGGCGCCGAGCAGTCCGCCGAAGAGGAGTGCCGACGGCACCTGGGCGAGCTCGAGCGCCGTCGACGCGACGACGACGAGGATCCCGAGACGCAACCAGGCCCGCACCCGGGGAACGCTAGTCCCCGGGGTGCGGGCCCGGTGCGCCGGAGGGTCCGGCGGTGGGTCGTGCGGTGTCGTACCAGTGCCGGGGGGTGCTCAGGCGAAGAGCGCGTCCAGCGAGACCAGCTCGACGGCCCCGACCGCGTAGCGGGCCAGGATGACCTCGGCCACCTCGTCCGAGACGCCCAGTGGCTCGGCGACGGCGACGGCGCCGGCCTCGTACGCCAGCTCCTTCACCCGGTCGGGCAGGAAGCCCGGTGCGAGCATCAGCTGACCGACCGCGATGTTGCGGCGACCGTCGGCGCGGTGCGCCCGCACGGCCTCGCCCGCGGCGGGCGGCGCGCTCGACGCGAACGCAGCGATCGTCGGCAGCTTGTGGTGCGCGCCCCAGGCGCGGGCGGCCCGGGCGATGGTGGCGTTCGCGACCGCGTCGGACGAGCCGGCACCCGCGAGCACCAGGGCGTCGAGCTCGCGCACCCGGTTCTCGCGCAGCACCTCGCGCAGCCGACGGTCGAGCACGTGGAAGAACGCGTTCTCGATGCCGAGGACGTCGGTCACCTCGATCTGCAGCCCCTCGTGACGGGAGCGGGCCGCCTTCGCGGCCTCCGGCACGTCGACCTTGGCGTGGTAGGCCTCGGTGAGCAGCAGGGGGACGAGGACGATCTCGCTGTGACCCTCGGCGACCAGACGGTCGACGACGGCGTCGAGGTCGGGCTCAGAGTGGTCGAGGAACGCGGTGGCCACCCGGAGGTCGGGACGCATGCACGCCACGCGCTCCGTCAGGGCAGTGATGGTCTCGGCGGACCGCGGGTCGCGGCTGCCGTGCGCCAGGGCGATCAACGCTGGTGCAGTCATGCTGTCCTCCTTCCAGAGGGGTCGGTGGTGCTGGTGTGGGTGGGGGAGAGGAGTCCGATGAAGCCGAGCCGGAAGGCGCGCAGACAGCTGCGGCACTCCCACTCGCCGTGGGTCTCGCCGTGCGGACGCAGGTCCTCGTCGGCGCAGTACGGACAGTGGAACGGCGTCGCCCTCATCGCAGGACCTCCTCGTCGGCGCGGGCGACCCAGTGCGCGAACGACTCGTCGGCGTCGCGCTGCTCCAGGAACGTGCGCGACAGCTTCTCGACGTAGTCGGGCAGCTGCTCGCCGGTCACCTTGTGGGCGCGGAGCTTGCGGCCGAAGCCGGCCTCCAGCCCGAGGGCACCGCCGAGGTGCACCTGGAAGCCCTCCACCTGGTCGCCGTTCTCGTCGAGCACGAGCTGGCCCTTGAGGCCGATGTCGGCCGTCTGGATGCGGGCGCAGGAGTTCGGGCAGCCGTTCACGTTGACCGTGATCGGGGCGTCGAGCTCGGGAACGCGCTTCTCCAGCTCACCGATGAGGTCGGCCGCGCGGGCCTTCGTCTCGACGATGGCGAGCTTGCAGTACTCGATGCCGGTGCAGGCCATCGTGTTGCGACGCCACTGCGACGGCCGCGCGTGCAGGCCCAGCTCGGCCAGCGCCTCGACGAGCGACTCGACGCGGTCCTCCTCGACGTCGAGCACGACGAGCTTCTGCATGGGCGTGGTGGCGACGCGGTCGGAGCCGTGCGCCTCGACGACGTCGGCCACCCGGTTCAGCAGCGTGCCGGAGATGCGACCGACCGTCGCGGCGACGCCCACGTAGTAGCGGCCGTCCTTCTGGCGGTGCACGCCCACGTGGTCGACGGGCGTGGCCGGCACCTCGGGGGCGTCGAGTTCGACGAGGGTGCGCTCGAGGTACTCGGTCTCCAGCACCTCGCGGAACTTCTCGATGCCCCAGTCGGCCACGAGGAACTTGAGGCGGGCGCGGGAGCGGAGCCGGCGGTAGCCGTAGTCGCGGAAGATGCTGACGACGCCCTCCCACACCTCCGGCACCTCGTCGATCGGCACCCAGACGCCGACCCGCTGGGCGAGCATCGGGTTGGTGGACAGCCCGCCGCCGACCCACAGGTCGAAGCCGGGTCCGTGCTCGGGGTGCTCGGCGCCGATGAAGGCGATGTCGTTGATCTGCGGGACGACGTCGTGCCCAGGGTGTCCGCTGATCGCCGACTTGAACTTGCGCGGCAGGTTCGAGAAGGCGCGGTCGCCGATGTAGCGGCTCTCGACGGCCTCGATGGCCGGGCGGGCGTCGATGATCTCGTCGGCGCTGATGCCCGCGACGGGCGAGCCGAGGATGACGCGCGGGCAGTCGCCGCAGGCCTCCTGCGTCGACAGGCCGACACCCTCGAGCCGCTCCCAGATCGTGGGCATGTCGCGCACGTCGATCCAGTGGTACTGGACGTTCTGGCGGTCGGTGAGGTCGGCGCTGTCGCGCGCGAACTCCACGGAGATGTCGGCGATGGTGCGCAGCTGCGCGAGGTTCAGCTGTCCGCCGTCGATCCGCACGCGGAGCATGAAGTAGCGGTCGTCGAGCTCCTCCGGCTCGAGCGTCGCGGTCTTGCCGCCGTCGATCCCGGCCTTGCGCTGCGTGTACAGCCCCCACCAGCGGAAGCGTCCACGCAGGTCGCCGGGGTCGATGCTGTCGAAGCCGCGGTGCGCGTAGATGTTCTCGATGCGGGCGCGGACGTTCAGCGGGTTGTCGTCCTTCTTGGACTGCTCGTTCGCGTTGAGCGGCTCGCGGTAGCCCAACGCCCACTGGCCCTCGCCGCGACGGCGGCGGGCCGGACGGGAGGGGGGCGTGGTGGTGCTCGACGTCATGGGAGTCCTCGGGGAGGACGCGCGACGGCCGGTCGGGGACGGACGGGCGTCGCGCGTCGCGGCAGGTGGGTGCGGGCGCGGTGGGTCAGCGACACGCCATGGTGCGCGCACGACCGAGGTCGACGTGGAGACGTCCCACGAGCCAGAGCGGGTGCGCGATCAGCATGCGGACAGTGTTGCCAGCCCGTGGACGCCCCACAACTGCGGATCTCACTATGTGGTCCATGCGTCCACATCGTGGGATAGACGCGTCGAAACCGGTGCGACCGCAGACGGTGGCGTGACCGGGGTCACTCGGCGTGCGGCGACACCCACGAGACGACGAAGGTGCCCAGCAGGCCGCCCAGTAGGGCTCCGACGGCCACGACCAGCGCCAGCGGCCACGCCACGACGCCGGCGGTCGCCAGTCCCAGGACGGCGGCGGGCTGGGCCGCGGCGGCCAGGCCGACGCCGAGCAGGCCCCCGGCGGAGACGGGACCGACCACCTGCCAGGCGGGGCTTGCGGGGTCGCCGGCGAGCGTCGCCCACCCCGTGAGCAGGCCGACGACGGCCGCGAGGACGCCCCCGGCCAGCAGCGTCGGATCGTCCCAGACCAACCTCCCGCCGGGCAGGTCGAGGGCGGTGACGGCCGCCCCGGCCGCGACCGCACCCACGACCTGGGCGGCGACCACGGGCAGGGCGCCCGCAGCGGACGCGCGTCCGACCAGGGCGAGTGCCGTCAGCTGCACGGGACCGGCGAGGGCGACTCCCGAGCCGGTCGGCCCGTCGTGGAAGCGCGCGAGCCATGCCGTCGCCACCGCGACGGCAGCCACGGCGGCCACGGCCGTCGTCGCGTCGGTGGCCCGCAACGCCCATGCCGCGACCGCCGTCGTCAGGGCCGAGGCCACCGCGGCCAGCGCGAGCGGCTTCACCGGGCCGTCCCCGTCACGCGACGCACCGAGGTCGCGAGGCACCTCGTGCCTGCCCCCGCGTCGAGGGCGACGAGCGGGATCGCCCGGGTCGAGGGTGCGCGGCGGAAGGGATGCATGTCGATACCGTAGGGGCATGGCGGCTGAACGGGTAGGACGCCCGGCGGCCGTGGACCGGCTGGCGCGAGTCACGGCACGCACCGTCTCCCGCTGCATCCAGCACCGGGTCACCGGCCTCGCGGCCGAGGCGGCGTTCTTCGCGATCCTGTCGCTGCCGCCCCTGGTGTTCGGTCTCGCCGGCACGATCGGCTTCGTCGCCGAGCGCTACGACGTCGCCCAGGTCGACGTACTGAAGGACCGGGTGCTCGAGCTCTCGTCCCAGGCGCTCACGCAGGGCACCGTCGACCAGGTCATCGCGCCCACGCTCGACGAGGTGCTGAGGTCCGGGCGCATCGACGTCGTCTCCATCGGGTTCGTGCTCGCGCTGTGGTCGGGCTCGCGGGCGCTCAACGTCTTCCTCGACACCATCTCCATCCTCTACGGCCTCGGCGGCGTGCGCGGCATCGTCAAGACGAGGGCGCTGTCGTTCTCGCTGTACGTCGTCGCCCTCGCGATCGCGATCGTCGTCGTGCCGCTGGTGCTCGCCGGCCCGGAGGTGGCGGCGTCGGTCGTGCCCTCGCAGCTGGCCGTCCTGCAGCCGCTGTACTGGCCGGCGGTGCTGCTCGTCTCAGTCGGCTTCCTCGCGTCGCTCTACCACCTGGCCGTCCCGGTCAAGGTGTCGTGGAGGTCCGGGCTGCCGGGTGCGTTCTTCACGATGGGGCTGTGGATCGGCGGCAGCCTGCTCGTGCGGTGGGCGCTCGGCTTTTCCACCGGTGGCACCTCCATCTACGGTCCGCTCGCCGCGCCCATCGCCGTCCTGCTGTGGCTGTACGTCATCTCCATCGCCGTGCTCATCGGCGCTGCGATCAACGCCTCCTTCGACGAGGACCGCCACCCCCGTCCCGACCGCTAGAATCGTCGCCCGTGAAGAAGATGCGGAAGGTCGCGGCCCTCGTCGTGGTGCTGCTCGGGGTCGCAGCGCTGCTCTTCGCGCTGCGTTCGTGCAGCCCCGACGACGACGGCGGATCCGGCTCCAGCGCCGACCCGACACCGTCGGCGTCGGCCAGCCCGTCGCTCGCGCCGACCAAGATGACCACCACGCGGATCGAGCAGTCGATCAAGACCCGTCTGGACCAGAACGCCGGTCAGCCGACCCGCGTCGAGTGCCCCGACCGGGTGCTGCAGAAGATCGGCACGGCCTTCGACTGCCAGGTGTTCTTCGCCAACCAGCCGAACACGGCGGCCGTCGCGGTCGCGGCGGTCAAGATCGACGGCCCCGACGGCCACTTCACCTGGAACTCCAAGCCCGTGTCGCAGGGGGAGTGACGTGGGCGCGTCGAAGAAGGTACCCCCTCCCCGTCGGCGAGCCCGTCGCCGTCGGCCTCGCCGACCCCCTCCGCGTCGCCCACCCCGACCCGGTCGACGGCTCCGCGCCCCGCCCGACCCGCGCCCGCTGCTTCGCGGACGGTCCGGTCGACGGCTGCGGTGTCGGCGCAGGTGAAGGCATCGCTCGACGCCCAGGGTCGTCCCACAGTCGTCTCGTGCCCCCGATCGGTCCCGGCAGCGGTCGGCACGCGGTTCAGCTGCGCCGTCGCCTACGCGGCGCAGCCGTCGGTGGTCGTGGCCGACGCGATCGTGCGGATCACGTCGGCCGACGGCACCTTCACCTGGCGCTCCGTCTCGCGCACCTGACGTCGCTCCGGGTTGCGGTACTGGCAGACGCACCTAGATTGGAGCTACGCCGGGTCCGGCCGTCGGCTTGCGCAGCTCGACGGCCGCCCGGCGGTATCGCGTCAGGACGGGCCCGGGCCTCGAGCGGGACGCAGCAACGACGCAGACACCCAGTTCGCCACCAGCGCGCCCGTCGGCAGCAGCATGACCACGTACGCCCACCAGCCGTCGTCGCGGCGCTGCCAGGTGACGAGCAGGCCGGGGTAGGGCCGCAGGTCGACCTGGCGCGCGGACGGCGCCACCCACACGTGACGCGCGCGCTCGACCGACGACGTCTCCGGCGACGGCCTGGCTGCCGTGGAGCGCGGCGTGTCATGGGGGTGGGCGCTCACCCGGACGATGGTAGTCGAACACGTGGTCGAATGCGCAGCGGAACGGCTCGTCCTCGAGATGCGGATGCAGCAGACCTGCGTACCGTCGAGCGCACCGGTTCGGTGAGTTTCCCGGACCGGGCCAGCCTCACACCAGCCCCGCATCTCGCATGTCGGTGTGACGACGAGCGGCCCCGCCAGTGGCGGGGCCGCTGTCGTGCGCAGCGCGATGCCAGCGTCTCGGGCGTTCTGTCGCGACCGGGCTCGACGTACGCTCCCCGCATGAGGCGTCGTCTGGTCGCGGTCGCGGTGGTCCCCCTGCTGCTCCTGACGGCCTGCGGCGGGTCCGGCGGTGGGTCCGCGCCGATCGCCACGGAGCCGGGGCCGGCGGAGTCGGCGTCGGGTGCGCAGGGTGAGGTGCTCGAGCAGGCCGTCGTCCGCTACGTCGACGCCTTCCACGGCGGTCGCGCCGACGACGCGTACGCGTTTCTGTCCGCGCGGTGCCGTGAGGAGCTGCCGTTCGCCGAGTTCCGGCGGATGACGAGCCAGGCCACCGAGCTCGACGGTGACGACCCCCTGCGCGACGTCGACGTCACAGCCGACGGCGCACGCGGCACGGTGTCGTACGAGCTCGACGTCGAGTCGCTGTCGGAACGAGACCAGCCCTGGGTCCGGGAGGACGGCGGCTGGCGCAACGACGACTGCTGAGGCCGGTCGCACACGGACGACCGGGACGGCTCGGGGCGCGACGGCTCCCCGCGTCACGCCCCGAGTCGGTCAGCGTCGCCCCTGGCCGACGCGCTCCCGTGTCGACGGGTGGTGCGCCACGGGCGCACCGACCGACGTCGACGGCCTCCACTCAAGCAGAGGTCCCGGAGGGCCGCACTCCCATTCCTGGGACCCTGCCGGTCGGCATCGGTCCCCTCGTCGTCGCGACACGCCGGATGAACATTGTGCGGTTTCGTCCCGCAACGACCCGGGGACCTCTAGATTGAGCGCCGGCCCGGTCCGCAGCGCATGGCGGCCGGACCTGGCGGTGGGTCCGATTCCCGAGGTCGAGCCCGTCGTCTGATGAGGCCCGCGAGGCGTCCGGTGGTCCTCGTCGCCGCGCGGGCCCATCTCCTCTCGCTCTGACCGCTTGTCGACACGTGGTGGAGATCACATCGCAGACGGACTCGCACGCCGCGTGGGACCAGGTCATGGGGGAAGGCAGTACACAGCACCGTCGGGTTCAACCCAGGAGCCCCGAGTGCGAGCGGCTGGGGCGGCTTCGGCCGAAGCGCCCTGGCTGCGCTCGGGGGCCGCGTGCGCGACGATCAGCCCGGCCGCAGGTCGTGCACGAGGACCATGCCAAGGGACCTCGGCGCCGTCTCGACGAACCCCATCGAGGCGTACAGCCGGCGCCCGGGGGCGTCGGCCATGAGCGTCACGTACGGGTCGGGCGGAGCGACTTCGGCGATCTGCTCGAGCAGGTCGGTCAGGACCAGACGCCCCAGCCCGCGACCCTGGTGCTCCGGCAGGGTCGCCATGTCGGCGACGTGGAAGTACCAGCCGCCGTCGCCGATGACGCGACCCATGGCCACGGCCCGTCCCTCGTGCTCGACGACGCTCCACGCCCAGCTGCCCGCCAGCGCGCCCTCACCCTGGGTCGCGGACCTCGGGGTCAGGCCCGACGTGCTCCGCAGGCGGAGATAGTCCTCGAGCGTCGGGGGCGTCCTGAGGACCCGGTCACCGGTCGTCGTCATCGCACCGACGGTAGACGAGCGCGCGACGCCGTCCCGCGGGAGCCCGGGGACCGGCCACCAACGACGAGACGCCGCCCACGCTCTCGGGGAGATGAGAGTCGTCGACAGCGTCTCGCGGGCCCAGCTCCTCGTGAAGCAGGCGCAATGTCGTGGATCGTTCCTTGGGAGAGTGGATCAGCGACGGCACGAGGCTAGCGGCCTGGCGGGCGGCTCGACCACGTCTTCGGCCATGCCGAATCTCACCCCTGGACCCATCCACGCTGTGGCGGGCGACGAACATCTTGGCCGAGGAGAGTCGACGCTACGAGCGGGGGTCGATGTCGGCGCGGTATCGACGCACTCCCCAGGCGATGAGAGCGAAGCCCACGGCGATGCCGGTCCATGTGGGCCATCCCGGTTGCCGGCCCACCGTGGAGCCCGCCCAGATCTGCATGATCCAGTAGAGGATCGAGCAGACGCCCAGGGCGATCTCCGACCGGGCCCGTGATCTCAACCCCCTGCGTCGGCAGCGGGGCGACTCGTCGGGGCTGCGTCTCATGCTGGAACGGTCTCAGATCGGGCGGTCGGCTGCACGGCGCAGCCGAGTGGCGAGTGCCTCCGACCCGCGTGCGCAGACTCCCGCCGCACGGACACCGCGCGAGCACGGGTGGCTACTACGAGAAGAGCCCCGGAATCCTTGGGATTCCGGGGCTTTCTGCTGGTGGGCGATACTGGGTTTGAACCAGTGACCTCTTCCGTGTCAGGGAAGCGCGCTACCGCTGCGCCAATCGCCCGTGGGTGGTGCTGTTCTGTTGGGGATCGAGGTGGGTACGGGATTTGAACCCGTGTACACGGATTTGCAGTCCGTTGCCTCGCCTCTCGGCCAACCCACCGCTGGATGGGTATGGGGACCCTCTCCGAGCGGACAACGAGATTCGAACTCGCGACCCTCACCTTGGCAAGGTGATGCTCTACCACTGAGCTATGTCCGCATTCGCACCGTTCCCGGCGCGAGATGAAACATTAGTACATGCCCGTGCGGCGGCCAAACAGGGGGGTCCGGACGGGCGCGTTAGGGTGGGGCCATGCGTGCCTGGCTGAACGGAAAACTGCTGGAATCACCGGACGAACCGGCCCTCAGCGTGCTCGACCACGGGCTCGTCGTGGGCGACGGCGTGTTCGAGACCGTCGCCGTCGACGACGGGCAGCCGTTCGCCCTCACGCGTCACCTCGACCGGCTCGCACGCTCCGCCGAGGGGCTCGGCATCGGTCGGCCCGACCTCGGCCTCCTGCGCGAGGGGATCGACGCGACCCTGGACGGCCAGGACCTCCCGTTCGGGCGGGTGCGGATCACCGTCACGTCGGGTCGGGGTCCGCTCGGCTCGCCCCGCGGCGACCACGGGCTCACCCACGTCGTCGTCACCGAGCCGGCCCAGAAGCCGCCGTCGGTCGCCACGATCATCACGGTGCCGTGGCCGCGCAACGAACGAGGCGCGCTGTCCGGTCTCAAGACCACGTCGTACGCCGAGAACGCCAGGATGATCGAGGCGGCACGCGCCGCGGGCGCGTCGGAGGCGGTCATGCCGAACACCCAGGGCCACCTGTGCGAGGGCACGGGCTCGAACATCATGTACGTCCTCGACGGCACCCTCGTCACCCCCACGCTCGCGTCGGGCTGCCTGGCCGGCATCACCAGGGCGCTGGCGCTCGAGTGGCTCGCCGACGAGCTCGACGTCGTCGAGCGCGACGCGCCGATCGAGGTGCTCGCCGACGCCGAGGAGGTCGTCCTCGTCGGCACGACGCGCGACATCCAGGCCATCTCGCACGTCGACGGACGACCCGTCGCCGCGGCTCCCGGGCCCGTCACGCAGCGTGCGCAGGCCATCTGGACGCGGGAGGCCGCGAAGACGTCGGACCCGTAGCTCGACCTCGAGACGGGGTGGAGTAAGGTTCTGACGTCCCCGGGCGATTGGCGCAGTGGTAGCGCGCTTCGTTCACACCGAAGAGGTCACTGGTTCGAACCCAGTATCGCCCACCGACACGCAGGCCCCCGGCTCTCGAGCCGGGGGCCTCGTCGTTCGCCCCGCGCTCCTACGATGGCCGGCATGTCGATCGAGAGCGCCCGCGCCCACCTCGCCCGCTTCGGACGCGACGGCGACGTCGTCGAGACGTCCGGGTCGAGCGCGACGGTCGAGCTGGCGGCCGCGGAGCTCGGCGTCGAGCCGACGCGCATCGCGAAGACGCTCGGCTTCTACGGACGGGAGCCGGGCACCAGCATCCTCGTCGTCGCCGCGGGCGACGCGCGGGTCGACAACGCGGCCTTCAAGGCGACGTTCGGCCTGAAGGCGCGCATGCTCAAGCCCGACGACGTCGAGGCGCTCACGGGCCACCCTGCGGGCGGTGTGTGCCCGTTCGCCAACCCCGAGGGGGCCGCCGTGCACCTCGACGAGTCGCTGCGACGGTTCCCGACGGTCTACCCGGCCGTCGGCAACGCGGCGTCGGCCATCGAGCTCGCGCCCGACGAGCTCGAGGTCGTCGCGGAGCCCGTCGGCTGGGTGAGCGTGACCAAGCAGCCCCCTCCCGCGGGATGAGGCCGCGAGCCGGGGGAGGGGGGCGTCAGGTGGTCTCGGCCGTGCCGAGCGGGTCGAGGCGCACCCACCCGCGGTCGGTGTGACGCTCGAGGCGCAGCCCGCGGCCCTCGCCGGGGGTGGGGGCCTCGAACGGTCGGCTCGAGCGCCAGGCGACGGCCGCCTGGTCGTGCTCGAGCGTCTCCTCGGCGACGACGTCGCCGTCCTCCGTGGTCAGTCGGTACTCAGCCATGGGACCACCGTGCCGTGGAACGCGACGACGTGCGAGCCGAGGTCAGCCGCGACCGAAGAGCAGCCGGAACCTCGACGCCCGTACCGACACGACCGGACGCCGTCCCGCGAGCAGCGACAACGGGCCCGAGAACGTCCACGACGTGCGCAGCAGCTGTGCGCGGAGGCGTCCGCGCACGGACGTGACGACGGAGCGCCCGCCCCGTCGCTGCACCACGCGGAACGAGAGCGGCCAACGACCCGGAAGGCCCACCGTGCGCGCGACCTCGACGCTCGCGAGGCCGTCGCCGCGGTGCCGACGACCCGGCTCGACATCGAAGCGGGCGAGGTCCTTCGGGATGGCCCACAGCGCGCGCCCACCGTCGCGCGACGCCTCGCTGTCGACCCAGATCCATGGGATCCACACGCGCGGTCGCACGCCGCGGCGCACGAGCACGGTCGCCATGACCTCGTCGTAGACGAGGGCGGCGCCGGCAGCGACCGGACGGGCACGAGGAACACCGACGCGACCGCCTGGCCGTGCAGGTCCCACGGCTCGGGGGGATAGCTCACGCCCACGCGAAGTCCTCGACGTCGAGCGAGCGCACCCGGCGGTGGTACGGGTACGTCGACCCGGGCCAGTTCGACGTGATGCGACCCGACGGGTGGCGGTACCAGCTGTCGCAGCTGCCCCAGACCGACTTCTCCAGCCGCTCCTGCACCTGCCGGTCGTAGGCGGCCTCGACCTCGGGGCGCACGTCGACCGTGGCGTGGGCGCCCTCGCGCATCCGGTCGAGCACCTGACGCATGTGCCGGGCCTGCGCCTCGAGCATGTAGATGATCGACCCGCCGCCGAGGTTCGTGTTCGGGCCGTAGGAGACGAACAGGTTCGGGAAGCCGGGCACGTACATGCCGAGGTGGGCGTGCGCGCCGTCGACCCAGCGCTTGGCGAGGGCCTCGCCGTCCACGCCGCGCACGTCGATCGTGTCCAGGAAGTCCTGGGCGGCGAAGCCGGTCCCGTAGACGATGACGTCGGCCGGGTGCACGGTGCCGTCGGCGGTCTCGAGCCCCTCGGGGACGACCCGCACGATGCGCTCGGCGACGACGTCGACGTGGTCGCGCTCCAGCGTCGGGTAGAACGTGTTGGAGAACAGGATCCGCTTGCAGCCGATGGGGTAGTCGGGCGTGAGGACCTCGCGCAGGCGCGGGTCGCGCACCTGACGGTGCAGGTGCGCGAGGGCCACGCGCTTCTCGATGGCGCCGACGACCGTGCCCTCGTCGAGACCGCGCGAGAACTGCTCGCCGAACGTCCACCACAGCGGACGCTCGAGCCGGATCCCCGGTCGCCACCAGCGGGGGAGCGGCCCGTCGGGCTTGGGCAGGATGTAGTTCGGCGAGCGCTGGAACAGCGTCAGCTCGCCGGCCACGTCGGCCAGGTGCGGCACGTACTGGATGGCGCTCGCGCCGACGCCGACCGCGGCGACCCGCTTCCCGCGCAGGTCGAGGTCGTGGTCCCAGCGCGCCGAGTGGAACGCGTCGCCCTCGAAGTCGTCGATGCCGGGGATGGAGGGCAGCCGTGGCTCCGACAGCTGCCCCACGGCGCTCACGAGCACCTGCACCCGCTCGAGCGAGCCGTCGGCGAACCCGACCTCCCACTGCTGGTCGGTCTCGTGCCAGTGCGCCGAGACGACCTCGCGGCGCAGCTGCACGAGCGGCGTGATGCCGAGGTCGTCGGCCGTGCGCCGCAGGTAGGCGTGGATCTCGGGCTGCAGCGCGTACCGGCGCGACCACTCGGTGTTCACGGCGAAGGAGAACGAGTACAGCGGGGAGGGGACGTCGCAGCCGGCACCGGGGTAGGTGTTGTCGCGCCACACCCCGCCGACGTCGTGGCCGCGCTCCCACAGCCGTACGTCGGCGTGGCCGTGCTGCAGGAGCTCGGCCGCCACGGCGATGCCGCCGAAGCCCGAGCCGATGATGCCGACGGACGTCATGAGCCCTCCAGGACGTGGACGAGGTGGGTGGTGAGCAGGTCGAGGACGTCGTCGCGCGTCAGCGTGCCCCGCTGGAGCCACTCGCGGCACAGCGCCTTCACGTACGCGGCCGAGGCCCGCAGCCGGGCCCGCAGCACGGGGGAGTCGGGGAGCCCGACGGCGTCGAGCACGAGACGGGCGGCGCGGTCGTCGGCCTCGTCGACCACGACCTGCAGGTCGGACTCCCCGTGCAGCTCGGCGGCGCCGGACGCCGCGACCCAGGCCTGCCCGTACGTCTGCGCGGCGTCGAGGATCCAGTCCATCGTCACGCGCACGCGCTCGGAGAGCGGCAGGTGCAGCAGGTCCGGCAGCTCCGTCTCGGGCATGAGCGTGGAGTCGCGCATGACGGCGAGGAAGATCTCGCGCTTCGACCCGAAGTAGTGGTGCAGGAGCCCGCGGGTGACGCCGGCGGCACGCGCCAGCTCGGCGAGGGAGACGTCGTCGTAGGCGCGCTCGGCGTAGAGCGTGCGCGCGGCCTCGACGATCTGGCGGCGCCGGGCGTCGGGCTCGAGACGGGTGCGGGAGACGGCGGTCACAGGACGAGTGAACAACGCTATTGGCAAAGTGTCAACAAGCGGGTACGGTGCCAGGCATGAAGCACTACGACGTCCTGGTGGTCGGCTCCGGGTTCGGCGGCAGCGTGACCGCGCTCAGGCTCACCGAGAAGGGGTACTCCGTCGGGGTCATGGAGGCCGGTCGACGCTTCGCCGACGACGAGCTGCCCGAGACGTCGTGGCGTCTGCGTCGCTACCTGTGGGCCCCGTGGGCGCGCTGCTTCGGCATCATGCGCATCACGCCGCTCAAGGACGTCCTCATCGCGAGCGGCACCGGCGTCGGCGGCGGCTCCCTGGTGTACGCGAACACGCTCTACCAGCCGCTCGACGGCTTCTACGACGACCCGCAGTGGGCGCACGTCACCGACTGGCGCGACGAGCTCGCCGCGCACTACGACCAGGCTCGCCGCATGCTCGGCGTCGCGACCTACCCGCGCACGACCCTGCCCGACCGGCTGATGGCGGAGGTCGCCGAGGGGCTCGGCGTCGGTGACACGGTCCACGCCGCCGACGTCGGCGTGCTGTTCGGCGACCGTCCCGGCGAGGAGGTCGACGACCCGTACTTCGGCGGCGCCGGGCCCACGCGCCGCACGTGCACCGACTGCGGCGCGTGCATGACCGGCTGCCGGCACAACGCCAAGAACACGCTCGTGAAGAACTACCTGCACCTGGCCGAGCGGGGCGGCGCCCAGGTCCACCCGCTCACCACGGTGACCGACGTGCGTCCGCGGCGCGGCGGTGGCTACGTCGTGCACACGCGACGCACCGGCAACCGGCTGCGGCGTCGTCGCTTCAGTGCCGACCAGGTGGTCTTCGCGGGCAACGCGCTCAACACGCAGGACCTGCTGCACCGGCTCCGCCGTCGCTCGCTGCCGGAGATCTCCGAGCGGCTGGTGGAGCTGAGCCGCACGAACTCCGAGGCGGTGCTCTCGGCCCGCGCGAGTGCGAAGGACGCCGACGTCACGCCCGGCGTCGCGATCACGTCGTCGTTCCACCCAGACCCGCAGACGCACGTCGAGCCCGTCCGCTACGGCCGGGGGTCGGGCGCGCTGAGCCTGATGAACATGGCGCTGGCCGACCACCGTGGTGGCGGCTCGCAGCTGCGCAAGGTGCTGCGCGGCTACCGCGGCCTCGGGCTGCGCGGAACCCTGCGCCTGCACGACCCGCGCCGCTGGGCCGAGCAGTCGGTCGTGGTGCTCGTCATGCAGTCGCTCGACAACTCCGTCACGACGTTCCTCAAGCGTGGTCCGTTCGGCCTGAGGATGAGCAGCAGGCAGGGCACGGGCGCGCCGAACCCGTCGCACATCCCCGTGGCCGACCACGTCGCCCGCGAGATCGCCGACAAGCTCGACGGCGTGCCAGGCGGCTCCGTCGGCGAGCTCGTCGGCATCCCGCTCACGGCCCACTTCATCGGGGGCTGCCCGATCGGCACCACCCCGCAGGAGGGCGTCATCGACCCCTACCAGCGGCTGTTCGGGCACGACGGCCTGCACGTCGCGGACGGCTCGGCGATCAGCGCGAACCTCGGGGTCAACCCGTCGCTCACGATCACGGCCCAGGCGGAGCGGGCGATGTCGTTCTGGCCCAACCATGGCGAGCCCGACCCGCGTCCGCCGCTGGGCTCGGCGTACCGCCGGGTCGACGCCGTCGCCCCCCACCGGCCGGTGGTGCCCGAGGGAGCGCCGGGCGCGCTGCTCCTGCCCACGCCGCGCCTGCGCGTCGGGGCCTCGTGACGCCTCGCCGACGTCAGGTCAGTCGGGGACGCCCCACGTGTACGTCTGCTTGACCAGCTTCAGGTAGGTGAACGTCTCGGTGCTGACGACGTCGTCCCGGGCGCGGATGTTCTCCGAGAGCACCTGCAGCAGGTGCTCGTCGGTCTCGCACACGAGCTCGAGGATGATGTCGAACGAGCCCGCCGTGATGACCACGTAGTCGACCTCGGGGATCTCGGCGAGGCTCTCGGCGAGCGGCTCCAGCGGACCTTTGCCGCGGATGCCGATGAGGGCCTCCCGCGCGAAGCCGAGCTGCATCGGGTCGGTGACCGCGACGATGTTGATGACACCGGAGTCCGTCAGCTTCTGCACGCGCTGGCGCACCGCGGCCTCGGACAGCCCCACCTCCTTGCCGATGGCCGCGTACGACATGCGGCCGTCGACCTGCAGCAGCGCGATGATGCGCTTGGCGACCTCGTCGAGCACCGGGGCGCTCACGGTGTCGCCTCGGGGACGGCGGGGGACTGGCGAACGTTCATGCGGAGATCTTGACCCACGCCTCCGTCAGCACGCCACGCAGCACCTGCTCGATCTCGTCGAACTGGGCCTGCTCGGCCACCAGGGGCGGCGCCAGCTGGACGACCGGGTCGCCCCGGTCGTCGGCGCGGCAGTAGAGGCCGGCGTCGAGCAGCGCGTGCGACATGAACCCGCGCAGGAGCCGGTCGCACTCCTCGGACGTGAAGGTCTCCTTCGTGTCCTTGTCCTTCACCAGCTCGATGCCGTAGAAGAAGCCGTCGCCGCGCACGTCGCCGACGATCGGCAGGTCGCCCAGCCGCTCCAGGGTGCTGCGGAACGCGCCCTCCGTCGACCGCACGTGCTGGAGCAGGCCCTCGCGCTCGAAGAGGTCGAGGTTGGCCAGGGCCACGGCGCAGGAGACCGGGTGCCCGCCGAACGTGTACCCGTGCGCGAACATCTCGCCGGTGCGCTGGAAGGGCTCGGCGACGCGGTCGCTGACGATCGTCGCGCCGAGGGGGGAGTAGCCCGACGTCAGGCCCTTCGCGCAGGTGATCATGTCGGGCACGTAGCCGTAGCGCTCGGCCCCGAACGTGGTGCCGAGACGTCCGAAGGCGCAGATCACCTCGTCGGAGACCAGCAGCACGTCGTGGCGGTCGCAGATCTCGCGGACGCGCTGGAAGTAGCCGGCCGGCGGCGGGAAGCACCCGCCGGCGTTCTGCACCGGCTCCAGGAACACGGCGGCGACCGTCTCGGGACCCTCGGCCTCGATGGCCACCTCGATCTGGTCGGCCGCCCAGCGCCCGAACGCCTCGAGGTCGTCGGCGTGCTGCGGGGCGCGGTAGTGGTTGGTGTTGGGCACCCGGAACGTCGACGGCACGAGCGGCTCGAACTGCTGCTTCAGCGTCGGGAGGCCGGTGATCGAGAGCGCTCCGTGCGTGGTGCCGTGGTAGGCCACCGAGCGGCTGATCACCTTGTGCTTCATCGGCTTGCCGACGAGCTTGAAGTAGTTCTTCGCCAGCTTCCACGCCGTCTCCACGGCCTCGCCGCCGCCGCTGGAGAAGAACACGCGGTTCAGGTTGCCGGGCGCCAGCGACGCGATCCGCTCCGCGAGGTCGATCGCCGTGGGGTGCGCGTACGACCAGAGCGGGAAGAACGCGAGGTCCTGCGCCTGGCGGGCCGCCGCCTCGGCGAGCTCACGCCGACCATGGCCGGCCTGCACGACGAAGAGACCGGCGAGTCCGTCGAGGTAGCGCCGCCCCCGGTCGTCCCAGACGTAGCAGCCCTCGCCCCGCACGATCACGGGCACGTCCGCGGCGTCGGCGTCCTTCAGGGGCGCGAAGTGCATCCAGAGGTGGTCGCGCGCGGCTTTCTGACGTCGCGCGAGCTGCTCGTCGATGCTGGGGGCGCGATGGGGGTCGAGCGTGGGGTGGGTCATGGTTCCTCCGATCACTGCGAGTATTCGCGACGGAATGCGTCGAATGCAAGGGTCGAGGCGACTGAAGACGTAACGATCGTGTGACGACTCTTGTGGATTCCGTCGAGCGGGTGCAGAGTTCCTGCAACGAGTCGACGGGAGAGGAGCACCCATGGCGCAGGACGTGGGACCGGGAGCCGCCGACGTGGCCCCCACGGGCAGCAAGGGTCTGAAGGCCAACGCGATCGGCTTCTGGGAAGGTCTGTCGATCGGGCTCGACGCGACCGCACCGGCCTACTCGATCGCCGCGGTGCTCGGCTCGATGGTGGTGGTGGCGGGCATCCACGCCCCGGCGGTGCTGTGGTTGTCGTTCGTGCCGATGTTCCTCATCGCCGGTGCGTTCCTCTACATGAACCGGGCCGACACCGACTGCGGCACGACGTTCTCGTGGGTCACCCGGGCGATGGGCCCGTGGATCGGCTGGATGGGCGGCTGGGCCGTCTTCACCACCGGCGTGCTCGTCATCGGCTCCCTCGCCGACGTCGCCGCGCGCTACCTCTTCGTCATGGTCGGCGCCGACTCGCTCGCCGCCAACCGCCCGGTCGTCGTGACGATCGCCGTGGCCATCGTCGTCGTCATGACGTGGCTGTGCGTCCGTGGCACCGAGGCGTCGGCGAGGTTCCAGGTCTGGCTGGTCTTCGCGCAGGTCGGCGCGCTGCTCCTCTTCGTCGGCGTCGCCGCCGTGCGGCTCGCGACCGGGTCGCTCCCTGCCGGCGCGACGACCCCGAGCTGGAGCTGGCTCAGCCCCGCAGGCCTCGACTCCCACGAGCTCGTCAGCGGCCTGCTCATCGGCGTCTTCATCTACTGGGGCTGGGAGAGCGCGGTGAACCTGTCCGAGGAGTCGACCGACGGTGACACCACGCCCGGCCGCGCCGGCATCTGGAGCACCGTCATCCTCGTCGCGACCTACCTGGGCGTCGGGATCGTGACCATCGCCGCCGGAGGCGTCGACTTCGTCACCGGCTACGAGGACGACGACGCGCTGTTCGGTGCCGTCGGCGACCTCGTCATGGGTCCGTTCGCCTTCGTGCTGCTGCTCTCGATCATCACCTCGGGCATCGCCTCGACGCAGACGACCATCCTCCCCGCGTCGCGCGTGTCGCTCTCGATGGCGAGCGCCGGGGCGTTCCCGAAGGTGTTCGCCCGCATCCACGAGCGGTACGGGACGCCGTCGTTCAGCACATGGTTCATCGGCGCCGTGGCCATCGCCTGGTACGTCGGCGCGAGCGCGATCAGCGACAACTTCCTGTTCGACTCGATCTCGGCGCTGTCGCTGATGATCGCCTTCTACTACGGCCTCACCGGCCTGGCGTGCGCCATCTACTGGCGTCGACGGCTCTTCACGTCGGTCAAGGCGTTCCTGTTCATCGGCGTGGGTCCGCTCGTCGGCGCAGGCACCCTCTTCTACCTCCTGTACGAGTCCGTGCTCGACCTTTCCGACCCCGGCGCCTCCTACAGCGGCTCGTCGGTGCTCGGCGTCGGGCTGCCGCTCGCGATCGCCGTCGTCTTCCTCGTGCTCGGGCTGGTGCTCATGCTCGTCTGGCGGTTCACCGTCGGCACCACGTTCTTCACGCGCAAGGGCTTCGAGACCGTCTCCGACGAGGTGGCGCTGGCGGCGCTCGGCCCGACGCGTCCCGGAGCGGCCCTCGACTGAGCCGTCGTCGCGCCCCGTCACCTGCTCACCACCCCGCCCCACCACTGCACTCCGTCCCGACCCCGGGACATCTCCGAGGAGAGACATGAAGATCCTGCTGGTCGGCTCCGGCGGCGTCGGCGCCGCCTTCACGGCCATCGCCGCACGTCGCGACTTCTTCGAGCTCGTGGTCGTCGCCGACTACGACGAGGCGCGCGCCCGTGCCGCCGTCGACGCCCTCGACGACGACCGCTTCGTGGCAGCACGCGTCGACGCATCGTCGGCCGACGACGTCGCGGCCCTGTGCCGCGAGCACGACGTCACCCACGTCATGAACGCCGTCGACCCGCGGTTCGTCATGTCGATCTTCGACGGTGCGTTCGCCGCCGGCGCCGACTACCTCGACATGGCGATGTCGCTGTCGGTGCGCCACCCCGAGGAGCCCTACGCGAAGGTCGGCAAGAAGCTCGGCGACGACCAGTTCGCCGTCGCCGACCAGTGGGAGTCGGCCGGCCGTCTCGCCCTCGTCGGCATGGGCGTGGAGCCCGGCCTCTCCGACGTCTTCGCCCGGTACGCGGCCGACCACCTGTTCAGCGAGATCCGGGACCTGGGCACCCGCGACGGTGCCAACCTGGCGGTGCACGACGAGCACGGCAACGAGGTGTTCGCGCCGTCGTTCTCGATCTGGACGACGATCGAGGAGTGCCTCAACCCGCCCGTCGTCTGGGAGAGGGCGCGCGCCGACGAGCCCGACGGTGGCTGGTTCGTGACGCCCCCGTTCTCCGAGCCCGAGGTGTTTGACTTCCCCGAGGGCATCGGGCCCGTCGAGTGCGTCAACGTCGAGCACGAGGAGGTGCTCCTCATGCCGCGCTGGGTCGACGCCGAGCGGGTCACGTTCAAGTACGGGCTGGGGGAGGACTTCATCAACGTGCTCAAGGCCCTGCACGACGTCGGCCTCGACAGCACGACCGCCGTCCGCGTGCCGTCGGCGGACGGACCCGTCGAGGTCTCGCCCCGTGACGTCGTCGCCGCCTGCCTGCCCGACCCCGCGACCATCGGCCCGCGCATGACCGGCAAGACCTGCGCCGGGCTCTGGATCACCGGCACCGGCAAGGACGGGCAGCAGCGCGAGACGTACCTGTACCACGTCGTCGACAACGAGTGGGCCATGCAGGAGTACGGGCACCAGTGCGTCGTGTGGCAGACCGCCGTGAACCCGGTGGTCGCGCTCGAGCTGCTCGCGGACGGCACCTGGAGCGGCGCGGGGGTGCTCGGCCCCGAGGCCTTCGACGCCGTGCCGTTCCTGGAGCTGCTCACCGCCTACGGCTCCCCGTGGGGCCAGCGGGACTCCTGATCCTGCGCAGGCCCTAGGGTGAGGGCAAGCAGAACGGCCCAGCCGTAGGGGTCGTCGGGACCAGAATGGAGCACCGCCATGTCCGTCACCGTGCACGTCGCCGCCCAGGCGGGGGCCGAGGCAGCACCCCAGACCGTCGACGAGGGGACGAAGGCGTGGCAGCTCTTCGCCGAGCAGCCCGACGTCGTCGCCGCGCGCATCGACGGCGACCTGCGTGACCTGTCGACGCTGCTCGCCGAGGGCCAGACCGTGGTCCCGGTGACGCTCGACAGCCCCGACGGCCTCGACATCCTGCGCCACTCCACCGCGCACGTCATGGCCCAGGCCGTGCAGGAGCTGTTCCCGGAGGCCAAGCTCGGCATCGGTCCGCCGATCACCGACGGCTTCTACTACGACTTCGACGTCGCCGAGCCGTTCAAGCCCGAGGACCTGCAGGCCATCGAGTCGCGCATGAAGAAGATCGTCAAGGAGGGCCAGCGCTTCGACCGTCGCGAGATCAGCGACGACGCCGCGCGCGAGGAGCTCGCCGACGAGCCGTACAAGCTCGAGCTCATCGGCCTGAAGTCGAGCGCCGGCTCCACCGAGGGCGCGAGCGTCGAGGTCGGCGAGGGCGGCCTCAGCATCTACGACAACGTCAAGCGCGACGGATCGCTGGCCTGGAAGGACCTCTGCCGCGGCCCGCACCTGCCCACGACCAAGCGCATCCCCGCCTTCCGGCTCATGCGCTCGGCCGCCGCGTACTGGCGCGGCGACGAGAAGAACATGCAGCTGCAGCGCATCTACGGCACCGCCTGGCCCACCAAGGAGGCGCAGGAGGAGTACCTGCACCGCCTCGAGGAGGCGCAGCGTCGCGACCACCGACGCCTCGGCACCGAGCTCGACCTGTTCTCCTTCCCCGACGAGATCGGCTCCGGCCTGCCCGTCTTCCACCCGCGCGGTGGCGTGATCAAGCGCGAGATGGAGGACTACGTCCGTCGTCGGCACATCGAGGAGGGCTTCGAGTACGTCGGCACCCCGCACATCGCCAAGGAGGGCCTGTTCCACACGTCGGGCCACCTGCCGTACTACGGCGAGGGGATGTTCCCGGCGCTCGACGTCGACGGCCAGGACTACCGCCTCAAGGCGATGAACTGCCCGATGCACAACATCATCTACCGCTCCCGGCAGCGCTCCTACCGCGAGCTGCCGCTGCGGTTCTTCGAGTTCGGCCACGTGTACCGCAACGAGAAGTCCGGCGTCATCCACGGCCTCACGCGCGTGCGCGGGTTCGCCCAGGACGACTCGCACTCCTACGTCACCCCCGAGCAGGCGCCCGACGAGGTGCGTCACCTGCTGAACTTCATGCTCAGCCTGCTGCGCGACTTCGGCCTCGACGACTTCTACCTCGAGCTGTCGACCCGCGACGCGTCGAAGGACAAGTTCATCGGGTCCGACGAGGACTGGGAGCTCGCCACCCAGGTGCTCGCCGACGTGGCCGCGGAGACCGGGATCGAGCTCGTGCCCGACCCGGGTGGAGCGGCCTACTACGGCCCGAAGATCTCGGTGCAGGCGCGCGACGCGATCGGTCGCACCTGGCAGATGGGCACCGTGCAGTACGACTTCAACCAGCCGTCGCCGGAGCGGTTCAACCTGGAGTACGTGGCCGCCGACGGGACGCGCAAGCAGCCGGTGATGATCCACTCCGCGAAGTTCGGCTCGATCGAGCGGTTCCTCGGCGTGCTCGTGGAGCACTACGCCGGCGCCTTCCCTCCGTGGCTCGCGCCCGTCCAGGCGGTCGGCATCCCCGTCGCCGAACGGCACTCGGACTACCTGCACACGCTCGGCCAGCGGCTCCGTGGTGCGGGCATCCGCTTCGAGGTCGACGACTCCGACGAGCGCATGCAGAAGAAGATCCGCACCGCCCAGACGCAGAAGGTGCCCTTCATGCTGCTCGTCGGCGACCGCGACATCGAGGCCGACGCCGTCTCGTTCCGCTACCGCAACGGCGAGCAGGAGAACGGGGTGCCCGTCGACGACGCGGTGCGCCGCATCCTCGAGGCGGTGGCGTCGCGCGAGCAGGTCTGAGCGACACCAGCGCGTCCGTACGGCGCTCGCCCCCGTTCCCGGTGATCCGGGGACGGGAGCGACGTCGTGGCCCTAGGGTCGCGCCGTGAGCAGACGCATCCCCGCAGGAGTCAACGGTCGCCCGCTCGTTCTGTGCCTCGCCCTCCTGCTTGCCGTCGGCCTTCTCGGGCCTGCGGCTGCACCTGCCGCCGCTGGGGATGCCTACATCGGCCCAATCGGGCCACGGACCCGATGCGTGGAGTGGGCCGACCCGTTGCAGCTTCCCGTCGTGCGCTCCGTCGGGGCTGACGGGCCGCGCATCGGCCAGCTGATTCGGTGGGAGTACCGCACCAGCTCGAACGGTCCGTACGTCTCCACGGACGCCGTGGCCGTGCGGGAGGACGGCCTGGCCGTCCCGCCACCCGTGGAGGCATCGCTGGGTGAGACGGGGCATGGCCACGTCCGGTTCCTCGTCCTGGTCGGCGACACGTGGCACTACCTGAACGCGTCCGTCTTCTACCACCCGTCCCGCTCCGCCCTTCTGCGTGAAGCCTCGGTGCAGATCAGCGCACCAACGACCAAGAAGTGGTCTCAGGGCGTCGACGTGCTGGGGCTCTCGCCGCTCTACGAGGTGGCCGACGAGTCCGGAGCCTGCACCGAGGCGCCAGCGCGCGACGTGCAGCTGGAGGTCTGGGCAACTCACGGGATCACAGGTCAGCGCACGCTACTCGGCCGGGTCGACGTGGAACGTCGTGTCTGGAGCTTGATGACCTATCCGCCGACCACCGGCCCCTACTCCCTCACCGTCGAGCAGGTCCGAGCGGGGCAACGGCGCCAGGTCGCCGACACCGCGACCGTCACCCTCGTTCCCGACGACACGAAGCTCGGCGTCTCGGTGCCGGAAGCACGGGCTTACTCGCAGGGTCGTCGCCGTCAGGACGTGTGGTGGATGCCTCGCGGGACGCGCTTCAAGCTCGTGGTGACGCAGCAGCAGGAGTACTGGCGCCCGGTCGAGCTCGACGGTCCCTCGAGGATCGTCACCGCGCGCTTCACGGGGTGGGGTGCGCGCGCGGCCACGACCCTGTCCGACGTCGTGCTCACTCGTGGCACCCACATCCGCATCGGGCGACAGGAGCACGTCATGCGTGCCGGCGGCCGCTTCGAGCTCGCTTCCGCCGCTACCGCGACCGAGCCAGCGGGTCGGGTCAGGGCGGAAGTCCGACCGCTGCCGCGCCCTTCGTTCCCCTCGCGCACCACGCGAGCGCGGGCCTATCACCCCGTCGCCCGCACCGTGACGGTGAAGGACGGAGCGGGACTGAAGGCGTGGCTCGAGCTGAGGACCCGGGACGGCTGGTCGTCCGCCGGGCCGGAGCGCACGATCGGCAAGGACGGTCGGGTCCGCCTCCGCCTGGATAACGACACTCGACACACGCGTCAGTACCGACTCACCATCTGGGCTCCGTCCTACGAAGGCTCGATGCATCAGATCGTGGTGGCGCGCGGCCGCTGGACGATCCAGAACCGCTGACTTCGCACCACCGCGTCGGTCCCGGCAGCCGCGGTGAACCCCTCGTCTAGGGTGGGTCGGGTGAGCCTCGACGACCGCCTGGAGCGTCTCTGGGTGCCGTACCGCATGTCCTACGTGCGCGGCGAGGAGCCCGAGCCCGACGACACCTGCCCCTTCTGCCGCATCGCGGCCGGGGGAGCGCAGTCCGAGCTCGTCGTGCACCGCGGTGCCACCTGCTTCGTCGTGCTCAACCTCTACCCGTACAACCCCGGGCACCTCATGGTCGTGCCGAACCGGCACGTCGCCGACTACACCGAGCTCACGGCCGACGAGACCGCCGAGGTCGCGGCCCTGACGCAGACGGCGCTGCGCTCCATCCGCGCCGTGTCGGCACCGCAGGGGTTCAACGTCGGCCTGAACCTGGGCGGCGTGGCCGGCGGGTCGCTGTCGCAGCACCTGCACCAGCACGTCGTGCCGCGCTGGTCCGGCGACGCCAACTTCATGACCGTGCTCGGCCGCACCAAGACGCTGCCGCAGCTGCTCGAGGACACCCGCGACCTGCTGGCCGAGGCCTGGCCCGCAGCCCCCACCACCACTTCGACCACCCTTGGGGACGTCTGATGCTCGAACGCTTCCGCCAGTTCTGGACCAACGTGTGGTCCCCACTGGCCGACCTCCTGCTGCGCCTCGGCGTGAAGCCCGACCACGTGACCATCGTCGGCACGCTCGGCGTCAGCGCCGGCGCCCTGTGGTTCTTCCCGCGCGGGCAGTTCTTCATCGGCGTCATGGTGGTCACGGCGTTCGTGTTCAGCGACCTCATGGACGGCTACATGGCCCGCAAGTCGGGGCAGTCGTCGAAGTGGGGCGCGTTCCTGGACTCCACGCTTGACCGGGTCGGCGACGCGGCCGTCTTCGGCGGCCTGCTGCTCTACTACACGCGCCCCGACGCGGAGTCGACGCTCGGCCCGGCCGAGCTGTACCTCGGCCTCAGCCTCGCCTGCCTCGTGCTCGGCAGCCTCACGTCGTACGCACGCGCCCGCGCCGAGAGCCTCGGCATGCAGGCCAAGGGCGGCATCGCCGAGCGCGCCGACCGCCTCGTCGCCATCCTCGTCATGACCGGCTTCTCCGGCCTCCTCGACCTCCCCGTGCTGCGCGAGGTGACCCTGTGGGCCCTCGCCCTCGCCAGCCTCGTCACCGTCTTCCAGCGCATGGCGATCGTCCACCGCCAGGCCGTGCAGCAGCCGGGCCTGGACGTCTGACGTCGTCGGCGCGGCTTGCTTGACCTGCGGCTGCATCGTTGCGGGTCGGACTCGACCTGCGGCTGTGTTGGCGCGACTTCGACTCGGGGTGGGGCTGCGTCTGCGCGGCTTCGACTCGGGGTGGGGCTGCGTCTGCGCGGCTTCGACTCGTCCTGCGCTCCGAAAGGGCCTCGACCGGGCGGCTGGGTGGCGCGGCGGCTCCGGTTCTCGGGCTATGGCTTGCGGTGGGCGCAAGGATTCTGCGTTTGCGCGTCCCATCGGTGGATCTGCCACCTTCTGAGCGCTCTAGAGGTGGCAGATCCACCGCTAGCGGGTCAGACGTGGGCAGCGCTTCTCCCTTCCCGTGGCACGGTCCACGAGAAGGGAGAAGTGCTGCCCACCCCACCCCCAAGGGCACCCACGATTCTTCCTTCGTGCGCCCGCGGTCGAACGCTTCTGCGTTGGTGACGGGATCCCGTAGCAAACGGAGAAGCCTTGGAGTCCCAGCGCACGAACGCAGATCCTTGCGTCCAACGGAGGCCACAGCCCGAGAACCAGAGCCGCCGCCCGCCAAGCCGCCCGGTCGAGGCCTTTTCGGAGACCATCCCCAGCGAAAGCCGAGGCAGCGCACCAGCAAGCCCAGACCCCCTGCGGCAGCGCACCAGCAAGCCCAGACCCCCTGCGGCAGCGCAGCAGCAAGCCCAGACCCCTGCGGCAGCGCACCATCAAGCCCCTCCGACATCCGAGAGCCACCACGTCGATGCGCTCAGAAACCTTGACACCATCAATGTGACATTGGTCTTGACACATAGCGACCACCGTCACATACTCGCGGTATGACCCTCATGGACGAGCAGGATCTCGACCGCACCCAGGAGAGCCTGGCGTCGCTCGCGACGCCCGAGTACGAGGCGACGCTCCGGGCCCTGTCGCAGGCGTCCGTCGACCGGAACTTCGACGCGTTCGTCGACGTCCCCTGGGACGACCCCGACTTCCGCATCGACCCCAGCGACCGGCACTGGGTGCTCACCGAGGCCGACCCGCTCGGACGCCACCCCTGGTACCAGAACCTGCCGGTCGAGCGGCAGATCGAGATCGGGATGTGGCGCTACGCCAACATCTTCAAGGTGGGGCTGCAGTTCGAGAACCTGCTGATCCGCGGCATCATGCAGTACGTCTTCACCCGCCCGAACGGCTCGGCCGAGTTCCGGTACCTCACCCACGAGGCGACGGAGGAGTGCCACCACACGCAGATGTTCCAGGAGTGCGTCAACCGCATCGGTGCCGACGTGCCGGGGATGCCGCGTTGGATGCGCGCGCTGCACGGCGTCATCCCGCTCTTCGCGTCCCGCTACCCGCTCGGCTTCTTCATCGCGGTGCTGGCCGGCGAGGAGCCGATCGACCACACGCAGAAGCGGATGCTGCGCGAGGGCGCGAACCTGCCGCCGGTGATGCGTCGCATCATGCAGATCCACGTCGCGGAGGAGGCGCGCCACATCTCCTTCGCCCACGCGTACGTCATGCGCAGCGGCCCCCACCTCGGGAAGGTCGACCGCTGGATCATGTCGATGCTCTTCCCGATCATCATGCGCGTCGCGGGCGACCTCATCCTCGTCCCGCCGAAGGAGCTGCGCACCCAGATGGGCGTGCCGCAGGAGGTCATCGACGAGCTCTACTGGGACGCCCCCGAGTCCCGCGAGTTCCTCGCCGAGCTGTTCAGCGACGTGCGCATGCTGGCCGAGGAGTCGACGCTCATGACGCGCTCGTCGCGCCGGATGTGGCGCTGGCTCAAGATCGACGGCCGCCCCTCTCGGTACCGCAGCGAGCCGCCGGCACGGCTGACCGACCCGTCCCCCGTCGGTCCGTCCTGACGTGCCGCACGTCGTCACCCAGGCGTGCTGCGGCGACGCCGCCTGCGCCTTCGCCTGTCCGGTCAACTGCATCCACCCGACACCCGACGAGCCCGACTTCGCCACGTCGGACATGGTCTACATCGACCCGCAGGCCTGCGTCGACTGCGGCGCGTGCGTCCGGGCGTGCCCCGTGGGCGCGATCAAGCCCGCGTCGCGGCTCACTCCCGACGAGCAGGTCTTCGTGTCCTCGACCGGCTCCCCACGCCGCACGGCCTCGTGCGCGCCGGCGTCGCGCCCGACCACCAGCACACGAAGGCCATCACCGACCTCTTCGCGCGCATCGAGGCGCAGCCCGGCTTCTCCTACGCGCTCGGCCTCGAGGTGGGCGTCGACGTCACGCACGAGCAGCTCCTGCAGCGTCACGACGCGGTCGTCTACGCGACCGGGGCGTCGGCCGACCGGCGTCTCGGCGTGCCGGGGGAGGACCTGCCGGGCAACACCACCGCCACGGCGGTGGTCGCCTGGTACAACGGCCATCCCGACCACGTGGCCACCCCGATCGACCTCGACGCCGAGCGCACCGTGGTCGTCGGCAACGGCAACGTCGCCCTCGACGTCGCCCGCGTGCTGCTCAGCGATCCCGCGCAGCTGGCCCGCACCGACATCGCCGACCACGCCCTCGAGGCGCTGCGGACCAGCCGCCTGCGCTGCGTCGAGCTGGTCGCGCGACGCGGGCCCGCCCAGGCGGCCTTCACCGTGCCCGAGCTCGTCGGGCTGCTGCACCACCCCGACGTCGACGTCGTCGTGCCGCAGCGCGACCTGCTCGACGGCGACGACGTGAAGAGCCGTCTGCTGCGTGAGGGCACCACCGCCGAACCGGTCGAGGGACGTCGCCACGTGCTCCTGCGCTTCCTCGCCGCCCCGGTCGAGGTGCTGGGGGAGCGTGCGGTCACGGGGGTGCGTCTCGCCCGCACCCGGCTGGAGACCGACGTCGACGGCACCGTCCGGGCCATGCCCACCGGCGAGCTGGACGACGTCGCCACCACGTCGGTCCTGCGGTCGGTCGGCTACCGCTCGACACCCGTGCCCGGGGTGCCGTTCGACCCGGTGGCCCACCGCATCCCGAACGTCGGTGGGCGCGTGCTCGACGCCGCCGGTGGCGCGCTCCTGCCGCGCACGTACGTGGTCGGGTGGGCCAAGCGAGGCCCGACCGGGTTCATCGGCACCAACAAGTCGTGCTCGCTGGAGACCGTCAACCATCTGCTCGCCGACGTCGCTCTGGGTCGGCTCGACCACGAGTCGGTCCTCGGGGCTCCCGGGCGGTCCGTCCGTGGGCAGGACCTCGTCGGGCTCGACCTGGACGCCTGGCGACGCCTCGACGCGCACGAGCGGGTGGCCGGACGCGAGCAGGGCCGTCCGCGCCGCAAGGTCGTCGAGCGGGCACGGATGCTGGACGTCGTGAACGGTGTCGCCAGCGCTCGATAGACTGGAGCCGTGAGCACCCCGCAGACCTCCCCGACCCCCGACGGCACCAGCACCCCCAGCGTCGGCACGGCCCGCGTCAAGCGCGGCATGGCCGAGATGCTGAAGGGCGGCGTCATCATGGACGTCGTCGACGCCGACCAGGCGCGCATCGCCGAGGACGCCGGCGCCGTGGCCGTCATGGCGCTCGAGCGCGTCCCGGCCGACATCCGTGCCCAGGGTGGCGTCGCGCGCATGAGCGACCCCGACCTCATCGACGGCATCATCGAGGCCGTCTCGATCCCGGTCATGGCGAAGGCGCGCATCGGCCACTTCGCCGAGGCGCAGGTGCTCCAGAGCCTCGGCGTCGACTACATCGACGAGTCCGAGGTCCTCACGCCGTCGGACTACGCCAACCACATCGACAAGTGGGCCTTCAACGTCCCGTTCGTGTGCGGTGCGACCAACCTCGGCGAGGCGCTGCGCCGGCTCACCGAGGGTGCGGCGTTCATCCGCTCCAAGGGCGAGGCCGGCACCGGTGACGTGTCGAACGCCGTCACGCACATCCGCAAGATCACCGGCGAGATCCGCCGCCTGCAGTCGCTGCGCGAGGACGAGCTGTACGTCGCGGCGAAGGAGCTGCAGGCGCCCTTCGAGCTGGTCAAGGAGGTCGCCGAGCTCGGCAAGCTGCCCGTCACGCTGTTCACCGCCGGCGGCATCGCCACGCCCGCCGACGCCGCGCTCGTCATGCAGCTCGGCTCCGAGGGCGTGTTCGTCGGTTCCGGCATCTTCAAGTCCGGCAACCCGCAGCAGCGCGCCGAGGCCATCGTCAAGGCCACGACGTTCTACGACGACCCCGACGTGGTCGCCAAGGTCTCCCGCGGCCTCGGCGAGGCCATGGTCGGCATCAACGTCGACGACATCCCCGAGCCGCACCGTCTCGCCGAGCGCGGCTGGTGACGACTCCGGCACGACCCTGACCGAGGACCCGGCGTGAACGCCGGGTCCTCGCTCGTTCCCGGCCCCGACGCGCGCCGGGGCCCGGTGCCGCACCGCCCCGGCGGACGATGACCCAGGGCGCGCTAGGCTGACGTCGTCGCCCCGGGTTGGAGTGCTCGGAGCGGCCTCGGGGACTGCGTCACCAGGCCGGTGCGTGCGGTCCCGACCCCAGACCCGATCGGGAGGGATGCCGTGAGGGAGCGGCGGGGGTGTGAGGCGCTCAGCGCCCGCCCCCGCCTGCTGGGTCCTCTCCGACGTCCCGCGCACCGGCGTCACTAGGCTGTCCCGGTGACCTCCCCGACCATCGGCGTCTTCGCCCTCCAGGGCGACGTCCGCGAGCACGTGCAGGCCCTCCAGGCATTGGGGGCGGACGTCGTCGCCGTGCGCCGCGAGGAGGAGCTCGACCGGGTCGACGGCCTCGTCATCCCGGGCGGTGAGTCGACCACCATGATCAAGCTGGCCGACGTGTTCGGCGTGGCCGACGCGTTCCGCCGCCGGATCGCCGAGGGACTGCCGACGTTCGGCACGTGCGCGGGCATGATCATGCTCGCCGACCGCATCGTCGACGGTGCCGACGGCCAGACCACGTTCGGCGGGCTCGACGTCACCGTGCGCCGCAACGCGTTCGGTCGCCAGGTCGACTCCTTCGAGGCGCAGGTCCCGTTCACGACCTTCCCGGACCCCGTCCACGCCGTGTTCATCCGGGCGCCGTGGGTGGAGCAGGTCGGCCCCGACGTCGAGGTGCTCGCCCGTGTCCCGGTCGTGCTGGACGCGGCGACGGGCGACGACGACGAGCGAGCCGATAGGATCGTCGCGGTCCGGCAGGGTGCCCTGCTCGCGACGTCGTTCCACCCGGAGGTGGGGGACGACCTCCGCCTGCACCGCCTGTTCCTGGACCTCGTGGACATGTAGGGATCCGCCACCTGCCGAGGTGGCGCGGAAAGGGGCACGGGATGTCAGGCCACTCCAAGTGGGCGACGACCAAGCACAAGAAGGCCGCGATCGACGCCAAGCGCGGCAAGATGTTCGCCAAGCTGATCAAGACCATCGAGGTGGCGGCGCGGACCGGCGGGCCCGATCCCGACGGCAACCCGACCCTGTACGACGCCATCCAGAAGGCGAAGAAGTCGTCGGTCCCGAACGACAACATCGACCGTGCGGTCAAGCGCGGCGGCGGCATCGGCGGCGACGCGGTCGACTACACCACGATCATGTACGAGGTGTACGGGCCGAGCGGCGTCGCGCTCCTGGTGGAGTGCCTCACCGACAACAAGAACCGGGCCGCGATGGAGGTGCGCACCGCCGTGTCGCGCAACGGCGGGACGCTCGCCGACCCCGGCTCCGTCGCGTACCTGTTCCACCGCAAGGGTGTCGTGCAGGTGCCCGCGCAGGACACCACCGAGGACGACATCCTGCTGGCCGTGCTCGACGCCGGCGCCGAGGAGGTCAAGGACCACGGCGAGAGCTTCGAGGTGATCAGCGAGGCGTCCGACCTCGTCGCCGTCCGCAGCGCCCTCCAGGAGGCCGGCCTCGACTACGACTCCGCCGAGGCCTCCTTCGTCCCCTCGGTCGAGGTGCCCGTCGACGTCGACGGCGCCAAGAAGGTCGTCAAGCTCGTCGACGCCCTCGAGGACCTCGACGACGTGCAGAACGTCTTCTCCAACGTCGACATCAGCGACGACGTGCTCGCGGAGCTCGACGAGGACTGACGTCGGGGGCCTCCTTGTGTGGGGCGTGGCTCGTTGCTGCGCTGCCTGCGGGGGTCGTGTCCTTGCTGGTGCGCTGCCTGCGGGGGTCTCGTCCTGCTGGTGCGATGCTGTAGGGCGCTCGTGCTTGCTGGTGCGCTGCCTCGGCCTTCGCTTGGGAGTGGTC
>NZ_LUNF01000249.1:0-3835 GCF_001626145.1 Aeromicrobium sp. REDSEA-S32_B7 | reverse complement strand
GAGGGGGCGAGGTCGCCGGAGTCGCGGGAGATCCAGTCCCCCACGAGCTTGACCCAGCCGTCACCGCGCCGCGCCTCCTGGACGACGTACGCCGGGAGGTCGGCCGGCTCGACCTCGTGCGCGTAGTTGCGGATGTAGCGCTTCGTGCGCGCGATGTGCCGCCCGGCGCGGATCAGGCGCGGCAGGTCCTCGCGCTCCTGGACCCAGCGGGTGTCGGCGGGCGAGCCGCCATCGCGCAGCAGCAGGGCCCCGGTGTCGCGGTCGGCGAGCGCCTGCGCGAGCGTGTCCTCCTCGCTGACCGCCCCACCGTCCTCGAGGCCGAGGTGGTTGTGGGCGTCGACGAGGCCCGGGCGCTGTACGAGTGGAACCACGCCAAGCAGCTGCTGCGCATCACCGCGGGACGCGACGAGTCGTGGGACGAGGCCCGCACCGACGTGTTCAGCGAGGAGTTCCTGCTCCCCCGCCCGCTCCTGACGGCGATCCGTCGGACGGAGCCCACCGTCCTGCTCGTCGACGAGACCGACAAGGCCGACGTCGAGATCGAGGGGCTGCTGCTGGAGGTGCTCGGCGACTTCCAGGTGACGGTGCCCGAGCTCGGCACGATCCGCGCCACCCGCCGCCCGTTCGTGGTGCTCACCTCGAACGCCACGCGCGAGCTGTCGGAGGCGCTGCGTCGGCGCTGCCTGTTCCTGCACGTCGACTTCCCGGACCCTGAGCTGGAGCGGCGCATCGTCGAGCTCAAGGCCCCGGGCCTCGACGACGCGGTGTCGGCCTCGCTGGTGCGCGTGGTCAACGCCCTGCGCGCGATGCCGCTGCGCAAGACGCCGTCGGTCTCGGAGACCATCGACTGGGCGCAGACGCTGCTCGCCCTCGGGGGCCGGCTCGACGACGACGCCGTGCAGCAGACGCTCGGCGTCGTGCTGAAGCACCACGAGGACATCGAGAAGGCGCGCGAGACGCTCGACGTCGGCGCCGCGCTCGAGGTCTGAGCGGCCGCGTGGACGACGTCAGCGGGACGGCAGCGGTCGGCGAGGACCTCGCCGGCCGGCTCGTCGCGTTCGCGACCGCCCTGCGCTCGAAGGGCATGCAGGTGGGCACCAGCGAGGTCGTCGACGCCGGACAGGTGGCGACGGTGCTCGGTCTCGAGGACCGGGCGCTCCTGCGCGAGGGCCTGGCATCCGCGCTGGTGCGCCGCGGTGGTCAGCGCGAGGTCTTCGACATGACCTTCGACCTGTTCTTCCCCACGGGCGTCGGCGCGTCGGCGAGCGTCGCCGAGCACGACGGGCCGCTCGACACCGAGGACCTGCGCGACCTGCTGGTCATGGCCCTGGCGGACGGCGACCTGCGCACGCTCGAGCAGCTCGCCGAGCTGGCCGTCGACGCGCTGGGCACGGTGGGGACGCCCGGGACGGGCAGCACGGGCTGGTCGGCGTTCCAGACCCTCGACAGGATGGCTCCGCAGACGGCGATCGCCCGCGCCCTCGCCCTGCGCGGCGCCGGCGGCGAGGGCGCGTCGGGCCAGGGCCAGGGTGGCTCGGGGCCAGGTCGAGGGCCCGGCGGTGCCCAGGGTCCTGCCGCGCAGTCCGGCGACGGGGACGTCGACGCCACGCCGTTCACCGACCGCCTGGAGCGTGACGAGGTCCGGCGGCTCGTGGAGGCGTTCCGCCAGATGGTGGCGTCCGAGGCTCGACGTCGGACCGCGGAGTCGCGCGGGCGCGACACGATCCTGCGGCACGCCGTGCGCAGCACGAGCGAGCACGTCGACTTCCTGAGCGCCAACCGTCAGCAGCTCGAGGAGCTGCGGGTGGCGGTCGGTCCGCTGTCGCGTCGGCTCGCGACCCGGCTGTCGGCCCGACGACGCGCGTCGCAGCGCGGACGGATCGACGTCCGCCGGACGATGCGCAAGGCGCTGTCGACCGGTGGCGTCCCGATCGTGCCCGTCCACGCCCGGCCGCACCCGGGACGACCGGAGCTGGTGCTGCTGTGCGACGTGTCGGGGTCGGTGGCGGGGTTCTCGGCGTTCACGATGCTGCTCGTCCGTGCGTTGAGCGACCAGTTCAGCAAGGTGCGCGTGTTCGCCTTCGTGAACGCCACTGCGGAGGTGACCGACATCGTCAAGGACGGGGGCGACCTGGCGGCGCGCATCGCGGCCGAGGCGCGCGTGACCTCCTGGCACGGCTCGAGCGACTACGGCGAGGCGTTCGCGGACTTCGCCGAGCACCACCTCGACGCCGTCGGTCCGCGGACGAGCGTGCTGGTGCTGGGCGACGCGCGGAACAACAACCAGCCCCTCGGCCTGCCCGCGCTCGCTGCGGTGGCGGACCGCGCGCGCCGCACGTTCTGGCTGAACCCCGAGCACCCGACCCGGTGGGGTCTCGGCGACTCCGTGGCACCCGAGTACGCCCAGGTCGTGCCCATGCACGCCTGCAGCACCATCGCCCAGCTCGAGGCCTTCGTCGGCCGTCTGCTCCCGACCTGAGCGGGTGTCCCGGGGCCTTCGCCCGCAGGTCCCGGACGGCCCCGGGACGTTGTCCCGAAGATTCTCAATTTAAATCAGGACCAAAGTCCCGACCTGTGGTTGAGTTCGTCCCACGAGCAGCGTCGCGGACGGGAGACCGCGTGCTGCGCCAGGGAGAAGAACACCAAGGTGGCACGTCATGGGAGAACGCACCATCGCCCCCGGGGGGTGGGTGCCGCGCATCGGCATCCACCTCCTGTCGGGGGTGCTCGCGGTCGGCGCGATGGCCGCTCCGGCCTCCGCCGCGCTCGCTGGAGCCCCCGCGCGCTCGCTCGACCCGGGGCCGGCCACCGCGACGACCGCCTCGGCCACGACCTCCCCCACGACGGCGCAGGTCCTGCGCAACCACGACTTCGCCGCGGGCCGTGCGTCGTGGCACCCCGGCGACCGTGCCCGCCTGGCGGTCCAGCAACGCTCGTCCCGTCGTGCGCTCGTCGTGAAGAACCACTCGCCCCGCACCCGTGACGTCGCGGCGCAGAGCAGCTCCAGCCTGCTGGCCTTCCCCGCGGGCACCCGGGTCACGGTCACCGCACCGATGGCGTCGGGCCTGCGCGGCGGCCGGCTGGCCCTACGGGTCACCGAGCGACGCACGTCGGGCGCGACCCGCATCGTCACCGGACGCGCCGTGCCGGGCAGCTGGACGTACCGCACCGTCTCCACCACCCTGACCATCGCGCACGAGGGCAGCCGGATCGCCGTCCGCCCGGTGCACACCCGCACCCGCGGGCACGCCCGGTTCTTCGTCCGCCCGGTGCGCGTGCGCGCGGTGCTGCCGCCGGGCCGTGCCGGCGAGTGGGTGCCGAACAGCACCTGCCGCTCCGGCGCACTCGGCTGGACGACGTCGCCGAACGCCTTGCTCTCCGGCGTCGACGCGCCCGAGCGCGTCTGCCAGCTGCGCGCCAGCGGGAGCGGGAACCTCACGGCCACCTCGCGTCGGTCGGGCGACCGCCTGGAAGCCGGCTCGCTCGTGCACGTCGCGAGCCAGGTGTCGACGGTGGGCGGCGCGCGTCCCGTGCGCCTGACCCTGCAGGAGGTGGCGACCGACGGCAGCGTCGTCCAGTCGTTCAGCGGCTCCCGCGACGCCGTGACCGACTGGGCCTGGCTGGGCGCGCGGCTGCGCACCGAGCGCTCCGGCAGTCGCATCCGGGTCGTCTACCGCGGCGACGGCCTCGCGCGCGGCGCCGCCCTCCGGTTCCGCGGTGCGGACGTGACGGTGACGTCGCCGTCGACACCGGCCCCCCAGCCGACGCCGTCCGAGCCGACGCCCACGCAGCCGACCCCCACGGACCCGGGCCCGACGCCCGAGCCCACGACGCC
>NZ_LUNF01000248.1:0-8607 GCF_001626145.1 Aeromicrobium sp. REDSEA-S32_B7 | reverse complement strand
GGTTGTTGGCCGCGCCGACGTTCGTGTAGACGAGGTTGCCGAGCATCTGGTTCGCGCCGCCGACGATGTTGACGCTGATGTAGTCGCCCAGCGTGAGTGAGAAGCTGAAGATCGAGCCGGCGACGATCGCGGGCAGCAGCAGCGGCATGACGACCGTGCGGACCGTCGTGCCGGCCGAGGCGCCGAGGTCGCCCGCGGCCTCGAGCAGCGCGTCGGGGACGCGCTCCATGCCCGCGAAGATCGGCAGGATGACGTACGGCAGCCAGATGTAGGCCTGCGTCATGACGACGGCCGTGAGCCCGTAGCCGGGGCTGTGCGCGCCGAACGGGTCGAGCACCCAGTCGACGAGACCGCCCTCGCTGAGCAGCGAGCGCCACGCGAAAGCCTTGACGAGGTAGCTGGCCCACAGCGGCGTCAGCACCGCGACGACGAGCATGCGTCGGGCGCGCGGCGACGCGACCTTGGCCATGAAGAAGGCGATGGGCAGAGCGATCGCGACGTCGATGACGGTCACGAGCACCGCGACGCCGAGCGTGCGGAGGGTGACGGTCCGGTAGAGCGACTCGGTCGCGACCTCGCGCAGGTTGTCGAGCGTGAGGCCGCGGTCGATCTCGCCCGTGAACGCGTCGACCGACCAGAGCGCGGTGACGAGCAGGGCCGCGAGCGCGACCACGTACACCAGCACGAGCCAGGTGAGCGGCGCGGAGAGGAACAGGCCGAGCCGCAGCCGTGGCCGGGTGGCGAGGAAGGAGGAGGCCCGGCGGGTGGCCGCCCCGACCCCGGAGGGGGACGGAGCGGCCACCGCGGGCGTGTTCGGCTGGGTCACGTCAGCCCTTGATCTCGGTCCAGGCCTTGGTCCAGTCCGAGTAGTCGGTGCACTTCACGTCGGTGCGACCGTCGAGGCACTGCTCGATGGGCGTGCGCCAGTACCAGATCTTGTCCGAGTAGGCCTTGTCACCGGCGTGGTACGTCTCGCAGAAGCCCTCGCTGGCGAACTCGCAGGCCTCCTCGGAGTTCGGCGACTCGCCGAAGTACTCGGTGGCCTGCGCGTTCGTCTTCGGGTCCTCGATGTGGTTGAGCCACGCGTAGGCGCAGTTCGGGTGCTTCGCCTTGGCGGCGATCATCCAGGTGTCGTTCCAGCCGGTGACGCCCTCCTCGGGCACCGTCGTCTTGACGTTCTCCTGGTCGATCGTGTTCGCGATGACCTGCCAGGTGGTGCCGACGACCGAGTCGCCGGTCTTGAACGCCGACGCCTCCTTCAGGTAGTCCGACCAGTACTCGCCGACGTTGGCGCGCTGCTCCTTGAGGAGGTCGACTGCCGCGGCGAGCTGCTTCTCGTCGAGGGCGTACGGGTTCTCGATCTTCAGCTCCGGCTGCTTGGCCATGAGGTACATGGCGGCGTCGGCGATGTAGATGGGCGAGTCGTAGGCGGTGACCTTGCCCTTGTACTGCGCACCCTTGTCGAACACGACGTCCCACGACGTCGGCTCGTCCTTCACGACGTCGCTGTTGTACATCAGCAGGTTGGCGCCGTAGCCGTGCGGCACGCCGTAGTTCTTGCCGTCGACGGTGTTCCACTCCTGGTCCTTCAGGAAGTCGAAGACCTTGGCGTAGTTGGGCACGAGGTCGGTGTTGACCTCGGCCGCGGCCTTGGCGGCGACCATGCGCAGCGTGAGGTCGCCGGACGCGGCGACGACGTCGTAGTCGCCGGACTTGGCGAGGTTGAACGCCTCGTCGGACGTGCCGTAGACCTTGCTCGTGACCTTGCAGCCGGTCTCCTTCTCGAAGTCGGTGACCCAGTCGGCGTCGGGGTCGTTGCTGCCGTCCTCGACGTAGCCGGGCCACGCGAGGATCGAGACCTGGCCCTCGTTCTTGCCGAGCTTGGTGGGTGCCTCGGTGGCGGCGTCGTCGCTGCCACCCCCGCCACAGGCGGCGAGGGCGAGGCTGCAGGTGACGGCGGCGGCGAGTGCGCCGACGCGTCCTCTCCTGGTCGTGGGCGCCGTCGACGGCTCGAGGACGACGAGGCGGGCCCCGTGCTCGGTGTCGACGACGACGCGGCGGCCGATGCCGAGGTAGATGGTCTCGGCGACGACGCCGCGGACGCGGTCGTGCTCCGGGGTCGCGGCACCGGCGTCGGGCTCGGCGGCGAGGTGGATCTTCTCCGGGCGCAGCGCGTAGCGACCGTCGCGGCCGAGGACGGCGCGCGCAGCCTCGGCGTCGAACAGGTTCGAGGTGCCGACGAACGAGGCGACGTACTCGTCGACGGGCCGCTCGTAGACCTCCTGGGGGCTGCCGAGCTGCACGATGCGGCCGTCGTTGAACACGGCGACCCGGTCGCTCAGCGTGAGCGCCTCCTCCTGGTCGTGCGTCACGAAGACGAAGGTGATGCCGAGCTCGCGCTGGAGCTGCTTCAGCTCGACCTGCATCTGCTCGCGGAGCTTGAGGTCGAGGGCGCCGAGGGGCTCGTCGAGCAGCAGGACCTTGGGACGGACGACCACCGCGCGGGCGAGGGCGACGCGCTGGCGCTGCCCGCCGGAGAGCTGGGTCGGTCGACGGTCGGCGACGTGGTCGAGGCGCACGGTCGCGAGGGCCTCGCGGGCGCGGCTGCGACGCTCGGCCTTGCCGACCCCGCGCACGCGCAGCCCGTACGCGACGTTCTCGAGCACGCTCATGTGCGGGAAGAGCGCGTAGTCCTGGAAGACGGTGTTGACGTCGCGCTCGAAGGGTGCCGTGCCCGTGACGTCGCGACCGGCGAGCTCCACCGTGCCGCCGGTCGGCTGCTCGAAGCCGGCCACGAGACGCAGCACCGTGGTCTTGCCCGACCCGGACGGTCCGAGCATCGAGAAGAACTCGCCGTCGGCGATCTCGAGGTCGACGCCGTCGACGGCACGGACGTCGCCGAAGTGCTTCTGGAGCCCGGTCAGGCGGATCGCGGGGGTGGCGCCGGTGCTGCTCATCGGTCTCCTTCGGCGGGCGTCCCGACGCCGTGCGCGCCGGGGCGGGAGGGTTGGTGAGCCCTGTCCGCGTCGAGAAACCTATGGCTTCAGATGTTAAATGTAAACAGCTTTCTGTCACCATCCGGTAAACAGGTGCCACCGTCGTCCCGCACCGACCGAGCCTGGACGTCGACCCGAGGAGATGCATGGCCGCCGTCCGACGCCGCTCGACCCGAGCGCGCACGGCCGTGTTCGCGCCCATCGGCGACCTGGGGCGTGCCGTGCGCGTCGAGCAGCGGCTCGCGCAGGCCATCCGCTCGGGGATCCTGGAGGACGGCGAGCGGCTGCCGAGCGAGTCGGAGCTGGCGGCGATGCTCGGCGTCGCCACGGTCACCGCCCGCGAGGCGCTCGTGTCGCTGCGTGCGCAGGGACTCGTCACGACGACGCGGGGGCGCGGCGGCGGCTCCTTCGTCACCCGTCCGGTCGGCGCGGCCGACGAGATGCTGGAGCGGCGCGTCGCGGCGATGACCCGCGTCGACATCGCCGACCACGGCATCCACTACGCGACCGTCCTCAGCGGCTGCGCCGAGCTCGCCGCGGAGCGTGCGAACGTGGAGGAGGTCGAGGACCTCCGCGAGATCCTCCCCGACCCGGGCACGACCGACGCGACCACCCTCCGCGCCGCCGACACCGAGCTGCACCTCGCCGTCGCCGCGCTCTCGCACTCCGCGCACCTCGCCCGTGAGGTGATGCGTCTGGAGATGGAGCTCGGGGCCCTGCTGCGGCTCGGGCTGCGCGACCCCGACCGGCAGGCGGAGCTGCGCGAGCACCACGCGGCCCTGCTGGCCGCGATCGCCGCGCACGACGGGAACGAGGCACGCGCGCTCGTGCGCCGGCGCGTCCGACGACTCCTCGGCGAGCTCGCCGAGCTGCACGCGAGGATCAGGTGAGCCCATGACCGACCGCACCCCCGTCCCCACGCCCACCCCCACCCCTGTCGGCCTCGGCGCGTGCGTCGAGGCCGTCGAAGCGCTGTTCCACCCGCTGCTGCACAGCCTGCGCGAGAGCGGCGACGCGCTCGCGCCGCTGTTCGACGGCGACGTCTCCGCCGCGCAGGTCCTCGACGCCGTCCGTCCGCACGCGCTCGAGGTGCTCGCCGACGCGCACACCGTCGGCGCCGGGTTCGTCGTCTCCCCCGGCCTGCTGACCGACGAGGAGTACCTGCTGGCCTGGTGGCAGGGCGACGACCAGGGGCGCATCCCCGACTCGATCGCCCTCGTGCAGTCGACCGACTACAGCCGCCAGGAGTGGTTCCGCACGCCGCAGCGCAGCCACGCGTCGCACGTGACGGGCCCCTACATCGACTACGTCTGCACCGACGAGTTCATGCTCACCTCGACCGTCCCCGTCGAGCGCGACGGTCGGATGCTCGGCGTCATGGGGGCCGACGTGCTCGCCGAGACGGTCGAGCGCACGCTGCTGGACACCTTCCGCGCGGCGCACGCCACGCTCGTCAACGACCACGACCGCGTCGTGCTGTCCTCGCAGGTGCACCTGTTCGCGGGCGAGCCCGTCGACCGCGACGCGTTCGGCACGCACGTGCCGTGCGCGGGCCTGCCGTTCACCGTGCTGGCGTGACCCCCGTGGCCCCCGTCTCGTCGGGGTAGGCGGCGACGACGAACGTGCGCAGCCGCTCGGCCAGCGCGGCCAGCGACGCCTCGGCGGGGTGCGTGGACGACCAGGCCGCGCTGCTCGCGCTCGACGGCCGTGTCGAGCACCTGACGGGCGGCGAACGTCGGCGGCACGGTGACGACGTCGTGCTCGAGCAGCTCGGCCAGCCCCACGCTGCCGCGGTCGGCCCACGCGTGGTCGGCTCGCACGTACGCCCACACGGGGAGCTCGGGCAGCGCCGCCGAGCGGAGCGGACGACGGGGGCGACGGGTGGTGACGACGAGGTCGGCACCGCGGCGCATCGCGTCGTCGACGTCGAGCGCGGCCGTCTCGACGACGGACGGCGTGGGGTCGTCGTCGCGCAGGCTGGCGAGGAACGGCGAGACGACGTCGGCGAGCGTCGTGGCCGGCGCCGCGATGGTGACCCGGTCGAGGCCGCCCTCGGCCTGCACGCGGGCGGCGGTGCGCAGCGTCTCGGCCGACGCCAGCACGTCGCGGGCCAGCGGCAGGAGGCTGCGTCCCGCGGCGGACAGCACGAGCCGTCCGGCCACGCGCTCGAAGAGGTCGACGCCGAGCTCGCGCTCGAGCTGGCGGAGCTGGCGCGAGAGGGCGGGCTGCGTGACGCGCACCCGCTCGGCGGCCGCGCTCACGGTGCCCGCGTCGACGACGGCGACGAAGGACGCCAGCGTCCGGATCTCCATGGCGCCATCCTATGCACTGGATGCATGGATGTGATCGTCGATCGGCATTGGACGGCATGGGTGGGACGGGTCGAGACTGGGCACGCCGCAGCTACGGCAGCACGCCTGGACCCGTCAGGCCGACCGCGAGAGGACCCGCCATGTCCGTGCCCCAGAGACGTCACCTCACCACCCCGCTCCCCGGACCTCGGTCGCAGGAGCTGATGGCCCGCAAGAGCGCGGCCGTCGCGGGCGGCGTGGGCACGACGATGCCGGTCTTCGCGGCCCAGGCCGGCGGGGGCGTCGTCGTCGACGTCGACGGCAACAGCCTCATCGACCTCGGGTCGGGCATCGCCGTGACGACGGTCGGCAACAGCGCGCCGCGCGTGGTCGCGGCCGTGCAGGAGCAGGTCGCCGCGTTCACCCACACGTGCTTCATGGTGACCCCCTACGAGGGCTACGTCGCCGTCGCCGAGGCCCTCAACCGGCTCACCCCCGGTGACCACGAGAAGCGCACCGCGCTGTTCAACTCCGGCGCCGAGGCCGTCGAGAACGCGGTGAAGATCGCCCGCGCGCACACCGGCCGCCAGGCGGTGGTGGTCTTCGACCACGCCTACCACGGCCGGACGAACCTGACGATGGCCATGACGGCGAAGTCGATGCCGTACAAGCAGGGCTTCGGGCCGTTCGCGTCCGAGGTGTACCGGGCTCCTCTGTCGTACCCGTTCCGCGACGGCGGCCTCGACGGTGCGACTGCCGCGGCCCGCGCACTCGACGTGGTCGAGAAGCAGGTCGGCGCCGTCAACGTGGCCGCGGTCGTCGTCGAGCCCATCCAGGGCGAGGGCGGGTTCATCGAGCCCGCCCCGGGCTTCCTGCCCGCCCTGGCCGCCTGGTGCCGCGAGAACGGCGTCGTGTTCGTGGCCGACGAGGTGCAGACCGGCTTCGCCCGCACGGGCGACCTCTTCGCCTGCGACCGCGAGGGGGTCGTGCCCGACCTCGTCGTGACCGCCAAGGGCATCGCGGGCGGTCTGCCGCTCTCGGCCGTGACCGGCCGCGCCGAGATCATGGACGCACCGCACGCCGGCGGCCTCGGCGGCACGTACGGCGGCAACCCGCTCGCGTGCGCTGCGGCGCTCGCCGCGATCGAGACCGTCGAGCAGGACGGCCTGGTCGAGCGGGCCCGTGCGGTGGAGGCCTTCCTGAAGGAGCGCCTGCACGCCCTGCAGGCGCGCGACGCACGCGTGGGCGACGTGCGTGGACGCGGTGCGATGATCGCCGTCGAGCTCGTCCGCCCGGGCACCACCGACCCCGACCCCGACCTCGCCCGCGCGGTGTCGGCGGCGGCGCACGCCGAGGGCGTCATCGTGCTCACCTGCGGCACCTACGGCAACGTGCTGCGCCTCCTGCCGCCGCTGGCCATCGACGACACGCTCCTCGGCGAGGGTCTCGACGTGCTCGAGGCGGCCTTCGCCTCCACGCTGGTGGGCGCGGCCCAGTGACCACACCGACCGAGGAGCCCCCCGTGACCGGAAACCCGCTCGACGACGCCCGCTCGCAGCTGCGCGAGGCGATCGACCTGCTCGGCCTCGACGAGGGCATGTACGAGCTGCTCGCCGCCCCGCGCCGCGAGATCACCGTGAGCATCCCCCTGCGCCGCGACGACGGCAGCGTCGAGGTCATCACCGGCCACCGCGTGCAGCACAACTACTCCCGCGGCCCCGGCAAGGGCGGCCTGCGGTACGCGCCCGACGTGGACCTCGACGAGGTGCGTGCGCTCGCCATGTGGATGACCTGGAAGTGCGCGCTGCTCGACGTGCCGTACGGCGGCGCGAAGGGCGGTGTGGCCATCGACCCCCGGCACTACTCGGCCGCCGAGCTGGAGCGCGTCACGCGGCGCTACACGTCGGAGATCGCGCCACTGATCGGTCCGGCGCACGACATCCCCGCCCCCGACGTCGGCACCGACGAGCAGACGATGGCCTGGATGATGGACACCTACTCGGTGAACTTCGGCCACACCGTGCTCGGTGTCGTGACCGGCAAGCCGATCAGCCTGGGCGGGTCGCTCGGGCGCGCGTCGGCCACGTCGCGCGGGGTGGTCATCGTCGCGTTGCAGGCCCTCGCCCACGTCGGCCTCGACCCTCGCGCCGCGACGGCCGCCGTGCAGGGCTTCGGCAAGGTCGGGCGCGGCGCTGCCCGCTTCTTGGCCGACGCCGGCGTCACCGTGCGTGCCGTGAGCGACCAGTACGGCGGAGTGCAGCGCGCCGACGGCCTCGACGTCGCCGCGCTCGAGGCGCACGTCGACGCGACCGGCTCCGTCGTCGGGTTCGCCGGCGCCGAGCCGATCGAGAACGCCGACCTCCTGGAGCTCGACGTCGACCTGCTCGTGCCCGCCGCGGTGGAGGGCGTCATCAACGGCTCGAACGCCGAGCGGGTCCGCGCGCGCCTCGTCGTCGAGGGCGCGAACGGCCCGACGACGGCCGAGGCCGACGCGGTGCTCGCCGAGCGCGGCGTCGTGGTCGTGCCCGACATCCTCGCGAACGCGGGCGGCGTGATCGTCTCCTACTTCGAGTGGGTCCAGGCCAACCAGGCGTACTGGTGGACCGAGGACGAGGTCGAGGGACGCCTCGCCGACCGGATGACCGCGGCCTGGCGGCACGTGCTCGCGCACTCGCGCTCCCTCGACCTGACGCTGCGCGCGGCCGCCACCAGCCTGGCCGTCAAGCGTGTCGCCGACGCCCACCTCCAGAGAGGCCTCTACCCGTGAGCACCCGTGCCGCCGCACCCGAGTCCGACCTGTCCGACCTCGACCTGCACCTGATCGATCCCGGCAGCGGCGTGCTGGTCGGCGGGCAGTGGCGCAAGGGCGGCAACGGCACCTTCGACGTCGTCGACCCGGCCGACCTGACGGTCGTGGCGCAGGTGTCCGACGGCGACCTCGCCGACGCTACGGCCGCGGTCGACGCGGCGGAGGCCGCCTTCGCCACCTGGCGCCGGACGGCACCGCGCGAGCGGTCGGTCGTGCTGCGCCGTGCGTTCGAGCTGATGCACCGCGACGCCGACCGCCTCGCCGCGCTGATCGTCCGCGAGAACGGGAAGTCGCTCGCCGACGCACGCGGCGAGGTCGTGTACGCGGCCGAGTTCTTCCGCTGGTTCGCCGAGGAGGCCGTGCGCCCCCACGGCGACTACGGCTCCTCCCCCGCCGGCGGCACGCGCACGATCGTCACGCACCGCCCGGTCGGCGTGGCTGCGCTGGTGACGCCCTGGAACTTCCCCGCGGCGATGGCCACCCGGAAGATCGCGCCCGCGCTCGCCGCCGG
>NZ_LUNF01000247.1:0-3083 GCF_001626145.1 Aeromicrobium sp. REDSEA-S32_B7 | reverse complement strand
GGACGACGCGGTCGGCGCCGTGCGGCTCGAGCGACGCGACCGCCGCGCTGGTGCGCGCGGCGTCGAGGTCGGTGACGACCACGTGGGCCCCGTGCTCCAGCAGCCGCTGCGCGACGGCCAGGCCGATGCCGCCTGCCGCGCCGGTGACGACCGCGACGCTCCCCTCGACCTTCATGCGCCGACCTCCGCCGTGCGGATCGCGTCGCGGTCGATCTCGCGCTTCAGGATCTTGCCCGTCGCGCCCTTCGGCAGCGTGGTGACGAACTGGTAGAGCCGGGGCACCTTGTAGGCCGACAGCTGCACCTTGGCCCAGGAGCGCAGCTCCTCACCGGTCAGCTCCGCGCCCTCGCGCAGGGCGACGACCGCGGCGACCTCCTCGCCGAAGTGGGCGTCGGGCACGCCGACCACGGCCACCTCGACGACGTCGGGGTGCTCGTACAGCACCTCCTCGACCTCGCGGGGGTACACGTTGTAGCCGCCGCGGATGATCAGGTCCTTCGCGCGGTCGACGATGCTGAGGTAGCCCTCGGCGTCGAGCCGGCCGAGGTCGCCGGTCTTGAGCCAGCCGTCCTGCAGGTCGGCGGCCGTGGCGTCGGGACGGTTGCGGTAGCCCTTCATGATCGTCGGGCCCTTGAGGAAGACCTCGCCGACGACGTCGGGCCCGACGACCGCGCCGAGCGGGTCGCGGACCTCGATCGCGGTGCCTGGCAGGGCCGGTCCGACCGTGCCCGCCTTCTGGGGCCGGTTGATGTCGTTGAAGGTGGCCGCACCGGTCGACTCGGTGAGGCCGTAGCCCTCCAGGATCGTGCAGCCGAATCGGTCGCGGAAGGCGCGCATGACCTCCACCGGCAGCGACGCGCCGCCGGACGTGGCCAGTCGGAGCTGCTCGAAGTCCGACGGACCGAACGCGTCGGTCGCGGCGTGCAGCATCGCGTTCCACATCGTCGGCACGCCGGCGAGGACCGTCAGGCGGTCGCGGCGGACCATCTCCAGCATCGCGGTCGGCTCGAAGGGCGCGAGCAGCGAGAGCGACGCTCCGGTGACCAGCACCGTGTTCATGACGACCGCCTGGCCGTACACGTGGAAGAGCGGGAGGCCGGTGCCGAAGCGGTCCTCCGCCGTCAGGTTGAGCACGGGCAGGAACGAGTCGGTGGTGTCGATCAGGTTGGCCGCGGTGAGCTCGACGCCCTTGGGCCGGCCGGTGGTGCCGGAGGTGTAGAGGATGATCGCGGTGTCGTCGGGGGCGTGGTCGTGCGCGGCCGGCAGCGGATCGGTGTCGAAGCGCGCGCCGTCCTCGACGCGCCAGAAGGTGGTGCCCCGCTCGGCAGCGGCGGCGGACGCAGCAGCGTCGCACTCGTGCCAGGCCAGCACCAGCGACGCCTCCGCGTCGTCGAGCACGTAGCCGATCTCGGCGGCCGTGGCCATCGTGTTCATCGTGATGACGCTGACGCCGACGGCGTGCAGGCCCAGGTAGAGCACGGGGAACTCCACGATGCTGGGCGCGATCAGGACCACGCGGTCCCCGGGGCGCAGACCCGCTGCGGCCACGGCGCCGCCGACGCGGGCGCTCGCCTCCCGGAGCTCGCCGTAGGTCAGGTCGCCCCGCCCGGAGCGCACCGCCATCCGCTGCGGGTCGCGTTCCGCGTTGGACCAGACCGTCGCTGCCACGTTCACCATGCGTCCTCGTCTCCTCACCTTCGATGTGACCGGTCTCACGTGACCTGGCTCACGTCGAGCAACGTACTTGAACCCGGGTTCAGGTTCAAGTACGTTGCCGAGAAAACTTCCGAGAATCCTTCGACAGGAGTCCCCGTGCCCAGAGCAGCGATCGTCGCCACCGCCCGCACCCCGATCGGCAAGGCGTACCGCGGCGCCTTCAACGACACGCCCGCCGTGGAGCTCGCGGGCCACGCCGTCCGCCACGCGGTGGAGCGCGCCGGCGTCGACCCGGCCGAGGTGGAGGACGTGGTCATGGGCTGCGCGATGCCCGAGGGCGCCTCGGGGTTCAACGTCGCCCGGCAGGCCGCACTGCGCGCCGGGCTGCCGGTGTCGGTACCCGGCTCGACCGTCGATCGTCAGTGCTCGTCGGGACTGATGGCCGTCGCGATCGCGGCCAAGCAGATCCTGGTGGACGGGCAGAGGGTCGCGGTCGGGGGCGGGGTCGAGTCGATCTCGTTGGTGCAGAACGAGCACCTGAACACCCACCGCGCCGGCGACCCCTGGCTGCGCGAGCGGGTGCCGGGTCTGTACCTTCCGATGCTGCACACCGCCGAGAACGTGGCCTCGCGCTACGGCGTCAGCCGCGAGCGCCAGGACGAGATGGGGCTGCAGTCGCAGCTGCGCGCGGCAGCCGCCCAGGAGGCCGGCCACCTCGCCGAGGAGATCGCCCCCATCACGGTGCACACGCTCCGCACCGACAGGACCACCGGTGAGACGTCACGGGTCGAGGTGACCGTCTCGGCCGACGAGGGCGTGCGCGCCGGCACGACGGCGGAGGGTCTGGCCGGGCTCCGCACCGTGCTGGAGCCCGGCGACGTGACCGCGCACCCGACGGTCACCGCCGGCAACGCCTCCCAGCTCAGCGACGGCGCGTCGGCCAACGTCCTGATGGACGCCGACCTCGCGGCCTCCCGGGGCATCGACCCGCTCGGCTACTACGTCGGCATCGCGGTCACCGGGTGCGAGCCCGACGAGATGGGCATCGGTCCGGTCGCGGCGATCCCCCGGCTCCTCGACCAGCACGGCCTGACGGTCGGCGACGTCGGCGTGTGGGAGCTCAACGAGGCGTTCGCCTCCCAGGCGGTGCACTGTCGCGACGTGCTCGGCATCGATCCCGAGCGGATGAACGTCGACGGCGGCGCCATCGCCCTGGGACACCCCTACGGCATGACCGGATCGCGCGCCGTCGGCCACGCGCTGCTCGCGGGGCGCCGGCTGGGTGCCCGCTGGGTCGTGGTGACGATGTGCGTCGGAGGTGGGATGGGCGCCGCAGGACTCTTCGAGGTCGCCCTCTGACCCTGCCCTCCGCGCGTCCGAGCCCGACCGCGAACGCAGATCCTTGCGCCCCCCGCGGCCCGCTCTCC
>NZ_LUNF01000246.1:0-23675 GCF_001626145.1 Aeromicrobium sp. REDSEA-S32_B7 | reverse complement strand
CCGGAACTCGGTGCCCATCTCGGTGCGCAGACCGTCGATCTCGACGCGGACGGTGCCGATCTCGCCGCGCAGCTCGTGCCGCACCGCCGTCAGCCCCGCCTGCAGCGTGCGGTGGAAGGAGGTCATGACGAGGCCCAGGACGGCGACGGTCGTGGTCAGGAACCCGATGATCAGCGTCCAGCTCTGCGCGTCGGTCATGGTCGGCACCCCTCCATCGTCGGCGACGTCAGCGATCCTGCCAAGGGCCACCGACGTCGGTCCAGGCGCGCGTCCACGGCCGGGCGGGTCGTGGCGGTCGCCGACGGCACTAGGGTGGACCCATGCCTGAGCTCGACATCGGTGCCGCCAAGCGCGGTCGGCGCGCGTACTCCTTCGACGACATCGCGATCGTGCCCAGCCGGCGCACGCGCGACCCCGAGGAGGTCTCCACCGCCTGGCAGATCGACGCCTACCGCTTCGACCTGCCCGTCATCGCCGCCCCGATGGACAGCGTGATGAGCCCGGAGACGGTGATCGCGCTCGGTCGCCACGGAGGCCTCGGCGTCCTCGACCTCGAGGGCCTCTGGACCCGCTACGAGGACCCGACGCCGCTGCTCGCGGAGATCGCGTCGCTCGATCCCGTCGCCGCGACGGCACGCCTGCAGGACATCTACGCCGAGCCGATCAAGCCGGCGCTGATCAAGGACCGGCTCGCCGAGATCCGCGAGGCCGGCGTCACGGTGGCCGCCGCGCTCTCGCCCCAGCGCACCAAGCAGTTCGCCGACGTCGTGGTCGACGCGGGCGTCGACCTGTTCGTCATCCGTGGCACGACCGTCTCGGCCGAGCACGTGTCGAGCCAGACCGAGCCGCTGAACCTCAAGCAGTTCATCTACGAGCTCGACGTCCCGGTCGTGGTCGGCGGCTGCGCCACCTACCAGGCCGCGTTGCACCTCATGCGTACCGGCGCGGCGGGCGTCCTGGTCGGCTTCGGCGGCGGCGCGGCGCACACCACCCGCTCCGTGCTGGGCCTGGCCGTCCCCATGGCGTCCGCCGTGGCCGACGTGGCCGCCGCGCGTCGCGACTACCTCGACGAGTCGGGCGGCCGCTACGTCCACGTCATCGCCGACGGCTCGATCGGGCGCAGCGGCGACATCGCCAAGGCGATCGCCTGCGGTGCCGACGCCGTCATGATCGGCTCGCCGTTCGCGCGGGCCACCGAGGCGCCCGGTCGCGGGTTCCACTGGGGTGCCGAGGCCTGGCACCACGAGCTGCCGCGTGGCAAGCGGGTCGAGATCGGCACGGTCGGCTCGCTCGAGTCGGTGCTGTTCGGTCCGTCGTCGGTCCCCGACGGCACGATGAACCTCATCGGCGCCCTGCGTCGCGCCATGGCCACCACGGGCTACACCGAGCTCAAGGAGTTCCAGCGCGTCGAGGTGGTCGTCGCCTGATGGCGACCAGCCCCCCGGACGGCGCCTGGCCGGTCGCCGAGCCGCCCCCGGACCGCCAACCGCCGACCGCTGCGCGGATCGTCGAGGTCGTGGTCGCCGGGGTGCTGTGGGTCGGTCTCGCGCTCGGCTCGTTGGCGGTCGGTGCGCTGGCGCCGCTCACCGCGATGGCGTCCGACGGCTGCGGCGGTTCCTCCGACGACGGGGCCCTCATCTGCCGTCCGGAGGGCTCGCTGCTGTTCTTCGGAGGCCTGGCGCTGCTCTGGGTCCTGCTGCTCGTGGCGGTGCTGTTCAGCGCCTTCCGGATCGTGCGCGCCGCGACGACCGGACGGTCCGTCTGGCCGTGGCCGTTCGTCGGTCTCGGCATCGCGTTGCTCGGCCTCGCCCTGATGATCCTGGACCTGGCGATCATCACCCGCTGACGGCTCGGGAGGGGTTCGGGCCAGATCACATCGGAATCCGTTGCCGCGAGGAACGGTCCGGGGTCTAGCATGGTGAGGCTGTCCTCACCTGGACGCCCGCACCGAAGGAACCCCCATGCGCCGCACCGTCATCGCCACCGGCCTCGCCGCCACGTCGCTCGTCCTCCTGGCCGCCTGTGCCGAGAAGCCGTCGGAGGCCGACGGCACAGTCTCCGTGAAGGCCGCCGACTCCTCCTGCAAGGTCTCGGCGACGCAGCTCAAGGCCGGCCCCACCACGTTCGCCGTGACCAACGCGGGCTCCAAGGTCACCGAGTTCTACGTGTACGCCGAGGGCGACCGGATCATGGGCGAGGTCGAGAACATCGGTCCGGGCCTGTCGCGCGACCTCGTCGTCGACCTGCCGAAGGGTGACTACCAGGGCGCGTGCAAGCCCGGGATGGTCGGCGACGGCATCCGCCAGGACCTCACGGTCTCCGGCAAGGCCGCCAAGGAGCTGTCGGACTCCGCCGAGCTCAAGGCCGCTGCCGCCAGCTACCAGCGCTACGTCGAGAGCCAGACCGGTGCGCTCATCGACAAGACCACCGAGTTCGTCGACGCGGTCAAGGCCGGCAAGGTCGACGAGGCGAAGGCGCTCTTCCCGCGGGCGCGCACCTACTGGGAGCGCATCGAGCCGGTCGCGGAGATCTTCGGCGACCTCGACCCGATCACCGACGGCCGCGAGCCCGACGCCAAGGCCGAGGGACGCGACTTCACGGGCTGGCACCGCATCGAGAAGCAGCTGTGGGTCGCGGGCAACACCGACGGCATGGACCCCTACGCCGACCAGCTGCTCGCCAACGTCACCAAGGTGGTCCAGGAGAGCAAGGACAAGCCGCTCACGGCGCTCCAGCTCGCCCAGGGCTCGAAGGGTCTGCTCGACGAGGTCGCCACGGGCAAGATCACCGGCGAGGAGGACGAGTTCAGCCACACCGACCTCTGGGACTTCAAGGCCAACATCGAGGGCTCGCAGGCCGCGATCGCGTCCCTGCGTCCGGTGCTCGAGAAGGCCGACCCCGACCTCGTGACCCTCATCGACCAGCGGTTCAAGGCCCTCGACACCGAGCTCGACCAGTACCAGGACGCCGACACCGGTGAGTGGGCCGGCTACGACACGCTCAGCAAGGAGCAGGTCAAGCGGCTCTCGGACTCCGTGGCAGCGCTCAGCGAGCCGATCAGCAAGGTGGCGGCCGTGGTCGCGGCCTCGGCGTGAGCGAGCGCTCGCCCCTCTCGCGTCGCGCCCTGCTCGGTGCGGCCGGTGCCGGCGCCGTGGCTGCGAGCGTCGCCGGCGGCTACGCGGTCGGCGCGACGCGCGACGAACCCGTCCGCCCCGACCCCGAGGCGGTCCCGGTCGCGTTCGAGGGTCGGCACCAGGCGGGCATCCTCACTCCGGCGCAGGACCGGCTGCACTTCGTCGTGCTGGACGTGACGACCGAGAGCCGTGACGAGCTCGTCGGCCTCCTGAAGGAGTGGACGCAGGCGGCGCGCAAGCTCACGCAGGGCAACGAGGTGGGCGTCTACGGTGCGGTCGCGGGCGCCCCGGAGGCGCCACCGGAGGACACCGGCGAGGCCCTCGGCCTGCCCGCGTCGGGCCTGACGCTGACCATCGGCTTCGGGCCGAGCCTGTTCGAGCGTGACGGTCGCCCCCGGTTCGGGCTCGGCGACGCGCGGCCCACCGACCTCGCCGACCTGCCGCTGTTCTCCGGCGACCGTCTCGAGCCGTCGCTGACGGGCGGCGACGTCGCGATCCAGGCGTGCGCGAACGACCCCCAGGTGGCCGTGCACGCGATCCGCAACCTCGTCCGCATCGCCTTCGGGCGTGCGTCGGTGCGCTACTCCCAGCTCGGCTTCGGTCGCACGTCGTCGACCTCGGCGTCCCAGGCCACGGCGCGCAACCTGTTCGGCTTCAAGGACGGCACCGCGAACGTGAAGTCCGAGGACCGCGACGTGGACGACGTGGTGTGGGTCCAGGAGGGTGACGGTCCCGACTGGATGGTCGGCGGCTCCTACCTGGTCGCGCGCCGCATCGACATGCGCATCGAGACGTGGGACCGCGAGCCGCTCGCCGGGCAGGAGGCGATCATCGGCCGGGCCAAGGGCTCGGGCGGCCCGCTGTCCGGCGGCGACGAGCACGCGGCGATCGACCTCGGCAAGCGTGGCTCGGACGGCCAGCCGCTCATCCCCGTCACGTCGCACGTCGCCAAGGCGCACCCCGACAACAACGGCGGCGCCCGGATCCTGCGGCGCGGCTACAACTTCGTCAACGGCACGGACGGTCTCGGTCAGCTGGCGGCCGGTCTGTTCTTCATCAGCTACCAGCGTTCGCCGGAGCAGTTCGTGCGGATCCAGCGCAACCTGGCCGGGCCGACCAACGACGCTCTCAACGAGTACCTCGTGCACCGCAGCTCCGGCTTGTTCGCCTGCCCGCCCGGCGTCGGGCCGCGCGGCTTCTGGGGCGAGACGCTGTTCGGCTGACCGGCGGCGGCGACGTCCGTCCGGCGGACCGTGCGGATGTGACACAAGCCCTGTCGCATTCGACATACCGGCGGTATCCTGGAAGGCATGTCACTCGTCGACGTGGTCCCCGCCTCCCGTGTCCAGAGCCTGACGGCGCTGATCCGCAGCACCAGCGGCGAGACCCGCACGACCACCACCCCGCTCACGGGCGAGCCCGTCGCGCAGATCCCCGTGTCGTCGATCGACGACGTCGAGGCCGCCTTCGACGCCGCCCGCGCCGCCCAGCAGCGCTGGGCGCAGACCCCGCTGGAGGCACGGTCCGCCGCGCTGCTGCGTCTGCACGACCTCGTGCTCGCGCACCAGGACGAGCTGCTCGACCTCATCCAGCTCGAGTCGGGCAAGGCGCGGGCCCACGCCTTCGACGAGGTCGCCCACCTGGCGCTGACCGCCCGCTTCTACGCGCGTCGTCTGAAGAGCCAGCTGAGTCCCACGCGACGCAACGGCGCCCTGCCGGGGCTCACGCGGGTCGAGGTGAACCAGGTGCCCAAGGGCGTCGTCGGCATCATCAGCCCCTGGAACTACCCGCTGACTATGGCGATCTCCGACGGGCTGCCCGCCGTCGCGGCCGGCAACGCGGTGGTGCACAAGCCCGACAGCCAGAGCCCGCTCATCGCGCTCGCCGGCGTCGAGTTGCTGCGTCGGGCCGGGATCCCCACCGACGTCTGGCAGGTCGTCAGCGGTGCGGGCTCGGTCGTCGGCTCGGCGATCATCGAGCGCGCCGACTACATCTGCTTCACCGGCTCGACGGCGACCGGCTCCCTGGTCGCGAAGCAGGCGGCCGAGCGGCTCGTCAGCTGCTCGCTCGAGCTCGGCGGCAAGAACCCGATGATCGTGCTGCCCGGCGCCGACGTCGAGCGCGCCGCGGCCGGTGCGGTCACCGCCTGCTTCTCCTCGGCCGGTCAGCTCTGCGTGTCGATCGAGCGCGTCTACGTGCCCGAGGCGCTGTACGACGGCTTCCGCGACGCCTTCGTGCGTCGGGTGCAGGCCCTGAGCCTCGGCGCATCCCTCGACTGGGACGCCGACATGGGCTCGCTGATCTCCCAGAGCCAGGTCGAGACCGTCGCCAAGCACGTCGACGACGCGGTCGCGAACGGCGCCACCGTGCTCACCGGCGGTCGGGCCCGACCCGACCTCGGTCCGTACTTCTTCGAGCCGACGGTGCTCGAGGGGGTCACCGAGGCGGCCGAGTGCTTCGCCGAGGAGACGTTCGGCCCGCTCGTCTCGCTCTACCCGTACCGCACGGTCGACGAGGCCGTCGCGCTCGCCAACGCCGGCGAGTACGGCCTCAACGCCAGCATCTTCGGACCGGTCCGCGAGGCCCGTCGCATCGCCCCGGCCATCAAGGCCGGCACCGTGAACATCAACGAGGGCTTCGCCGCCACGTTCGGCAGCATCGACGCCCCGATGGGCGGCATGCGCACGTCGGGCGTCGGCCGTCGTCAGGGCGCCGAGGGCATCCTGCGCTACACCGAGCCGCAGGCCGTGGCGGTCCAGCGGGCCGTGCCGATGGGCGGACCGGCGTTCGTCCCCGCGCGCCGCTACGCCCAGGCCCTCACCCTCGGGCTGAAGGTGCTGCGTCGCACCCCGCGCGCCTGACGCCACCGCACCGGGACGCCCCGCGTCCCCACACCCCGCAGCACACAGCACCACCCACCCCGCAGCAGCACCACGAGAGGTTCCCATGGGTTTCGACCACGACGTCATCGTCATCGGCTCCGGATTCGGCGGCAGCGTGTCCGCGCTGCGGCTGACCGAGAAGGGCTACAAGGTCGCCGTGCTGGAGGCGGGCAAGCGCTTCCGCGACGAGGACTTCGCCAAGACGTCGTGGCGGCTGCGCAAGTTCCTGTGGCTGCCCCAGCTGGGCTGCTACGGCATCCAGCGCATCGACAAGCTCAAGGACGTGCTCATCCTCTCCGGGGCGGGCGTCGGGGGCGGGTCGCTCGTGTACGCCAACACGCTGTACGAGCCGCTCGACCCGTTCTACAAGGATCCCGCCTGGGGCCACATCGCCGACTGGAAGAGCGAGCTGGCGCCGTACTACGACCAGGCCAAGCGCATGCTGGGCGTCGCGACCTACCCGTTCGAGACCCCGGCCGACCGGGTGATCAAGAAGGTCGCGCAGGACATGGGCGTCGAGGGCACGTTCCACCACACGCCCGTCGGCGTCCTCTTCGGTGACGAGCCGGGCCAGAAGATCGCCGACCCCTACTTCGGCGGCGCCGGCCCCGACCGCAACGCCTGCACCAACTGCGGCGAGTGCATGACGGGCTGTCGACACAACGCGAAGAACACGCTCGTCAAGAACTACCTCTACCTCGCCGAGCAGAACGGCGCCGAGATCCACCCGATGACGACGGCGGTGTCGGTGACACCGCTGCCGGACGGCGGCTACGCGGTCGAGACGCGCCGCACCAACAAGCGCTTCCGCAAGCACCGCGTGATGACCGCCGAGCAGGTGATCTTCTCGGCCAGCACGATGGGCACGCAGAAGCTGCTGCACCGCATGAAGGACCAGGGTGTCCTGCCGAACGTCTCGGACCGGCTCGGTCTGCTGACGCGCACGAACTCCGAGGCCCTGCTCGGCTCGATCGCCGACGGCAAGGACGTCGACTACTCCGAGGGCGTGGCCATCACGTCGTCGTTCCACCCCGATGAGTTCACGCACATCGAGCCGTGCCGCTACGGGCGGGGCTCCAACGCGATGTCGCTGATGCAGACCGTCCTCACCGACGGAAGCCTGCCGACGGCGCGCTGGAAGACGTGGCTCAAGGAGATGTGGCGGCAGAAGCGCAACATGTTCAAGCTCTACGACCTGCGGCACTGGTCGGAGCGCACGGTCATCGCGCTGGTCATGCAGACCCACGACAACTCGATCACGACGTTCACGAAGCGCAACGTGCTCGGCAGGAAGGTGCTGACGTCGCGTCAGGGCCACGGTGCGCCGAACCCGGCGTTCATCGAGCCGGGTCACGTGGCCGTGCAGCGGATGGCCGAGCACATGGGCGGCACCCCGGGCGGCACGATCGGCGAGCCCTTCAACGTGCCGCTCACGGCGCACTTCATGGGTGGCGCGTGCATCGGCGACTCGCCGGAGACCGGCGTGATCGACCCCTACCACCGTCTCTACGGGCACGAGGGGCTGCACGTGATCGACGGCTCGTCGATCAGCGCCAACCTCGGCGTCAACCCCTCGCTGACCATCACGGCCCAGGCCGAGCGCGCGATGGCCTACTGGCCGAACCGCGGCGAGGCGGACCCACGGCCCGCGGTAGGGGAGGGCTTCCGCTCGCTCGAGCCGATCGCCCCGAAGAACCCCGTGGTCCCCGAGGACGCCCCCGCGGCCCTGCGCCTGCCCATCGTCGGCGTCAGCTGACCTCCGCCTGGCGCTGCTGATTCCCATCACGTGATGGGAATCAGCAGCTCACCACGGTTCTTCGTCGCTCCCCGGCGGATGCATCCGCAGGGGAGCGAGGGATTCCCATGACCTGATGGGAATCAGTCGATGGGCGAGGACTCAGGCCGGGGACCGTCGGCCCGCCGCGGGACGGCGGTCTCGGTCTCCTCGGACCGGCCGCGGAGCACGGTGCTGCCCTCGCGACGCCAGTGGGCGGCCTCGTCAGCATCGGCGGAGGTGACCGCCTGGAGGTCTGCCAGCACGCCGCCGTCGACGTCCTTGGCCAGCTCGGTCAGGCGAGAGGCGGCGTTGACGGCGTCGCCGATCACGGTGAACTCGTAGCGGGTCTCGTCGCCGACGTAGCCCGCGACCGCGCGCCCCGTGGCGACGCCGATGCCCGCCCGCACCCCGACCAGCTCCGACTCCAGCCGTTCGCCGATGCGCCGGGCGGCGGCCAGCGCCTGACCCGCGTGGTCGTCGAGGTGGCGCGGCGCGCCGAAGACGGCGAGCACCGCGTCGCCCATGAACTTGTTGACCAGACCCCCGTGCGCGTCGACCTCGGCGATGATCACGCCGAAGTAGGCGTTCAGCATGGCCACGACCTCGTCCGGCTCGCGCTCCTCGGCGTACGACGTGGACCCCACGAGGTCGGTGAACAGCACCGACACCTCGCGCGTCTCACCGCCCAGCCGCACGTCGTCCAGCGCCGCCTCGGCGACGTCGCGCCCGACGTGGCGGCCGAACGCGTCGCGCAGCCGCTCCCGCTCCAGCAGGCCCGTCGACATCTGGTTGAACCCCGACTGCAGCATGCCCAGCTCCGAGCCGTCGAACACCTCGATCGTGGTGCCGAACTCGCCGCGCTCGACCCGACGCATCGCCTCGGTGACGCCGGTCATCGGCTGGACGACGGCACGGGAGGTGAGCCACATGACGAAGAAGCCGAAGAACAGCACGACCGTGCCGATGATGAGCGTGACGACGGCCAGCTCGCTGAGGGTGAGCTGGTCGGTGGAGAGCGCGAGGATGCCCACCACGACGAGGCCCACGACGGGTGCGCCGGTGCCGAGCCACCAGAACATCAGCACACGGGTCGCGGCACCCAGCCCGCGCGGACGCTTCATGACGGCGCCGCGGAGGGCGCGCGCGGCGATCGGTCGCATCGCGAACTCGGCGAGCAGGTAGGCGATGGTCGTCACCACGATCGACGCGATACCGACGGTGAGGCCGGTCGAGAGCGCGCGTTCGGGCTGCACGGCGACCGACAGGAGCGTGAAGAGCACCGTGGCCAGCACCCACAGGGCCGCCTGCATGACGGTCAGCGACCGTGCGGCGCGCAGGGCGCGGCGTCGCTCGCGCGACGTCGGCTCGCGGTCCTCCAGCGCCCACCGCTGGGCGCGGACCGTGCGGCGCGTGCCCCACGTCGCGCCCACGAGCACGGCGAGCCCGACGTAGATCGGCACGGCCACCGCGAGGGCCACGCCCATGTCGCGCGTCGGGCGGGGGCTCGGGACCACGAACACCGACAGCGCGACGACGATGCCGGCGCCGATGACGTTCGTGCTGACGAGGAAGAGGGTGAGCAGCAGCTGGATGCGCACCCGCAGCCGGCTGGTGTCCTGCTCGGCCGATCCGAGCAGCACCGAGCCGAACGCGCGGCGGGACCGGGCCGTACGCGCGTCACGAGAGGCCACGTCATTGCCTTCCAGGGCTGGCGGAGGGGACGTCGGGCAGCGTACCGTCAGCATGCTGCGGGCGTGTCCTCCTTCGCTCCAGGTCGTTGGACCGGCTGCGGCGCCCTCCCACCCCCGCGCCGTTCGACCGAGAGGAAGCCATGGCACGCAAGGCAGACCGCGAGACCATCGACGCGCTGACCCGCGTCACCGACTTCGACGCCAAGACCATCGAGAAGCTCGCCGGTGTCGGTCGTCCCGTGAACATCCCCGAGCGCTGGGCCGTGATGATCGAGAACACTCCCGCGGACAAGGCGTACATCATCCTCGAGGGCACGGTGGAGATCCGTCGCCACCAGGAGTCCATCGCCGAGCTGGGTGCCGGCGACGTCATCGGCGAGATGGCGCTCGTCAACGGCAAGCTGCGCAACGCGACCGTCGTGGCGAAGACGCCGGTCAAGGCGCTGCACCTCACCGACTCCGACGTCGCCGAGCTGCTCGAGCACGACCCGAACTTCGCCGAGAAGCTGCAGAAGAAGGCAACCGAGCGGCTCGACTGACCGTCCTGCTCGTGGCTGCCCGGCCCGGCCCCTCCCCGGAGGCGCCGGGCCGTCGCACGTCCGGGCTCAGACCTGCCAGTCGAGGGCGTGCACGACCTGGGTGCCCGGGATCCCCTTGAGGTCGACCTCGCGGCTCTCCAGCACGGGCACGGGCGTGCCGTCGGCCTCGAGCGCCTCGAGGACGGTGTCGCTGACCAGCACCTCGCCGCCGTCTGCCTGCGCGGCGACGCGCGCGGCGTAGGCGACGTTGCGTCCGAAGAGGTCGCCGTCGCGGTGGACCGCCGAGCCGCGGTGCACGCCGATGCGGACGGCCACGCCCGCCAGGCGCGACCCCGGCCGGGCACGGGTGATCCGGCGCTGCACCTCGCCCGCGGCTGCGACAGCGGCGGTCGCCGACGGGAACGCGACCATGAAACCGTCGCCCTGCGTCTTCACGACGTGGCCGCCGTGGCGTCCGACCGCACGGGTGGCGACGGCGTCGTGCTTGGCGAGCAGCCGCACCCAGCCCCCGTCGCCCAGCTCGTGGTTGAGGGCGGTGGAGCCCTCGATGTCGGAGAACAGGATCGCGACGGTGCCGTCGGGCGTGGCCATGCGCGCGAGGTCGGGGCGCTCGACGTCGGCCCAGCGCGCGAGGTCGTCGATCGAGCTGCGCAGCGTGCCGCCGAGACCCTTGTCCTTCAGGCTGATCGCCGTGCCCACGACCGTGCGGACGGCGTCGGCGGGTCGCGGCACGGTGAGCCGGGGTCGGGGCCGCTCGGCCTGCAGCGACCGCTTCAGCTGGGCGATCCGGCGCCGCGCGCCCAGGAGCAGGCCCCAGGTCACCACGAGCAGCACGCCCAGCGCGGCGGCGGTGAGCGAGAGGGCGACCTCGAGACCGGACATCGGCACCAATCTACGGCGAGGACGGGGGAGGGGTGGAGCCGCTGCGGCTTGCTCGGCGTACCGGAACGCACAGGACCCGGCCTGGAGGGAGCTCACGGGCCGGGTCCTGTCATGTGCCACGAGGAGCGGGCACGATGTGGATCTCGCGGGAGGGAGTGTAGCGAGATCCATCCTGTTCAACGACGCTCCTCGGAGGGGGTTACGAGCCGTCTGAAGAAATTTCTCGACCGATACGATGACGCGGTGACCCCAGACCACGACCTCGTCATCGTCGTCGACTACGGCGCCCAGTACGCCCAGCTGATCGCGCGTCGCGTCCGCGAGGCCCGGGTGTACTCCGAGATCGTCCCGCACACGATGCCGGTGGAGCAGATCCTCGCGCGCGAGCCCGCCGCGATCATCCTGTCCGGCGGTCCGTCGTCGGTCTACGAGCCGGGTGCGCCGCAGCTCGACCCGACGATGGTCGAGTCCGACGTGCCGGTGTTCGGCATCTGCTACGGCTTCATGGCCATGGCTGCCGCCCTCGGCGGCGACGTCGCGCGGACGGGGCAGCGCGAGTACGGGCGCACGGCCGTCGAGGTGCTCGACCCCGGCACCCTGCTCCAGGGCCTGCCGGGCAGCCTCACGTCGTGGATGTCGCACGGCGACGAGGTCGTCGGCGCGCCGCAGGGCTTCACGGTGAACGCCCGCTCGCCGCGTGCGACCGTCGCCGCGTTCGAGGACATCGGACGCCGGCTCGCGGGCGTGCAGTGGCACCCGGAGGTGCTGCACTCCGAGCACGGCCAGCAGGTGCTGGAGCGCTTCCTCGTCGAGATCGCGGGCTGCCGCCAGACGTGGACCAGCGTCAACATCGTCGAGGAGCAGGTCGAGAAGATCCGCGCCGAGGTCGGTGACGCCCGTGTCATCTCCGCACTGTCCGGTGGTGTCGACTCCGCGGTGTCGACGGCGCTCGTGCAGCGCGCGGTCGGCGACCGGCTCACCGCGGTGTTCGTCGACCACGGGCTGCTGCGCGAGGGCGAGGCCGAGCAGGTCGAGCGCGACTATGTCGAGGCCACCGGGGTCGACCTGAAGGTCGTCGACGCGCGCGAGCGGTTCCTCGGGCACCTCGACGGCGTGAGCGACCCCGAGACCAAGCGCAAGATCATCGGCCGCGAGTTCATCCGCGTGTTCGAGGAGGCGGAGCGGGAGGTGCTCGCCACCCCCGGGCCTCCGGTCAAGTTCCTCGTGCAGGGCACGCTCTACCCCGACGTCGTCGAGTCCGGCGGCGGCGAGGGCGCGGCCAACATCAAGAGCCACCACAACGTCGGCGGGCTCCCCGAGGACCTGGAGTTCTCGCTGGTGGAGCCGCTGCGCACGTTGTTCAAGGACGAGGTGCGCGAGGTGGGCCGCCAGCTCGGCATCCCCGAGGCGATCGTCGGCCGCCATCCCTTCCCCGGTCCGGGTCTCGCCATCCGCATCGTCGGCGCGGTCGACGCCGAGCGCCTCGCGATCCTGCGTCGCGCCGACGCGATCGTGCGCGAGGAGACGACGGCCGCCGGCCTCGACGGCGACATCTGGCAGTTCCCGGTGGTGCTGCTCGCCGACGTCCGCTCCGTGGGCGTCCAGGGCGACGGTCGCACCTACGGCCACCCCATCGTGCTGCGGCCGGTGTCGAGCGAGGACGCGATGACCGCCGACTGGAGCCGCCTGCCCTACGAGCTGCTCGAGCGCATTTCCACCCGCATCACCAACGAGGTCGAGGACGTCAACCGCGTCGTCCTCGACATCACCAGCAAGCCCCCGGGCACCATCGAGTGGGAGTAGTCCTCACGTCCCGCGACGGGGAGGGATGAGGGCTCAGGCCTGGTAGACGTCGGGCACGCCGTCGCCGTCGTCGTCGCGGGTCTCGCGCTCGTGCAGGCGACGGTAGGTGCGGTTGCGTGAACGCAGCACCACCACCGCCAGCAGCGCCGACGTGAGGGAGCCGAGCAGCACGCCCACCTTCACGTGCTCGTCGGCCTCGCTGCCCGGCCCGAACGCCAGCTCGCCGACCAGCAGCGCGACGGTGAACCCGATGCCGGCGAGCAGGCCCACGCCGAGCAGGTCGGTCCACGTCAGGTCGTCGTCGAGCTCGGCGCGGGTGAACCGCGCCATGAGCCAGGTCGCGGCGAGGACGCCGAGCGGCTTGCCGACCACCAGCCCGGCGACGATGCCCAGGGTGACCGGGTCGCGCAGGGCCTGCACGAAGCCCGACGCCCCCTCGACCGCCACACCGGCGGAGAAGAACGCGAACACCGGCACCGCGAACAGCGACGACACCGGGCGCACGACGTGCTCGAGGTGCTCGGCCAGGCCGGGCCCGGTCTCGCCGTCGCGGCGCAGCACCGGCACGGTGAACCCCAGCAGCACGCCCGCGACCGTCGCGTGGACGCCCGACTCGTGCACCAGCACCCAGGCGACGACGGCCAGCGGGACGAGCAGCCAGGGTGAGCGGACGCGACGCTGGACGAGCAGCCCGAACAGGCCGATCGGCACGAGGGCGGCCAGCAGCCAGAGCACGTCGAGCTCGGCGGTGTAGAAGAGCGCGATGATCGTGATGGCCAGCAGGTCGTCGACGATGGCCAACGTCAGCAGGAACAGCCGCAGCGCGGTCGGCAGGAACGACCCGACCACCGCCAGCACGGCGACGGCGAAGGCGATGTCGGTGGCCGACGGGATCGCCCAGCCGACCAGGCGTCCCTCGGGGTGCAGGCCGTTGACGAGCAGGTAGAGGCCGGCGGGGACGGCCATGCCGCCGACCGCCGCGACGATCGGCACCGCGGCACGCGAGGGGTCGCGCAGGTCGCCGGCCACGAACTCGCGCTTGAGCTCCAGGCCGACGACGAAGAAGAAGATCGCGAGCAGGCCGTCGGCGGCCCAGGTGCCGAGGGACAGGTCGAGGTGCAGCGCCGACGGTCCCACGACGGTGTCGCGCAGCCGCGCGTAGGCGTCGGTCGTGTTGGCGGCGACGAGCGCGACGAGGGCGGCGACGACGAGGAGCGCACCGCCGAACGTCTCGGCGCGGACCAGCTCGCCGATGCGCTGGGCTTCGGGCCAGGAGCCGCGGCCGAACAGGCGGGGACGGGTGGTGTTCACAGGGAATCGCTCTCCAGGGGTCGACGACAGGACGCCGACCAGACTTCCCGGCACACCGGGGTCCATCCTACCGTCGGATCGCGCGGGGTCGGTCGGCGCGGCTAGCCTGCGGGGATGTCCGACGTCGCGCTCGCCGCACCCAACGAGGCCGCCGCCGATGCCGGCGCGGAGGTGGCCCGCGCGGGCGGCAACGCCGTCGACGCGGCACTCGCCGCCGCCCTGGTGACCATGGTCAACGAGGTCGGCCTGGTCTCGCTCAGCTCGGGCGGGTTCGTCACCGTCCAGCCCCCGGACGGCTCGAGCCCCGTCACCGTCGACGGCTGGATGGACATGCCGGGCCGGGGAGCGGATGCCGCGCGCGGCTCGGGCACGTGGGACGTGACGACCGAGTACGGCGGTGGGGTCACCGTCACGATCGGGGCCGGGTCGGTCGCGACCCACGGTGCGGTGGCGGCGTTCGAGGAGACGCACCGACGCTGGGGGAGCGTCCCGTGGCGTGAGGTCGTGGCCCCGGCGGTCGACGTCGCCCGCGGAGGGTTCCGGCTGGGCTCGGCGTCGCGCTACTACCTCGACTACGTGCACGACGACATCTACGGCTGGGACCAGCAGAGCCGGGCGGCCGTGCACGACGTCGACGGCACGGTGACGCGCGGGCTCGTGGTGGTCGCCGACCTGGCGGCCTCGCTCGAGCTGATCGCCGAGGAGGGCGCGACGGCGCTGCACGCCGGGGAGCTCGGACACCTCATCAGCGACGACGTCGTCGCGCGCGGCGGTCTGCTGACCCGCGCTGACCTCGAGGCGTACCAGCCGGTGGTCCGGCCGGCGCTGCGCGTCGAGCTCGGCGACTGGACGCTCGGCACCAACCCGACGCCGGCCATCGGTGGGGTGTGCGTCGCGGCCATGCTGCGCCTGCTCGACGGCGTCCCCTTCGATGTGGTGGACGGCCGGTGGTCGACCCACGACGTCGACCGCCTGGTCGAGGTGCAGCGCACCGTCCTCGGGCACCGGCTCGACGTGCTCGACCACAGTGACGACCTCGTCGCCGACGCCCTCGCGTACCTGGCCTCGGTCGACGACACGGTGCGCTCGTCGGGCTCCACCGCCCACGTGTCGGCCACCGACGGCGACGGCGGCGCGTGCGCCGTCACCGTGTCCTCGGGCTACGGCTCGGGCATGGTGGCCCGCGGCACCGGCATCTGGCTGAACAACTGCCTCGGCGAGCAGGAGCTGAACCCGCGGGGGCTGCACGGCCTGCCGGCGGGCACCCGGCTGCTGTCGAACATGGCACCGACCGTGGCCCACCACCGCGACGGCGCGGCGCTGGCGATCGGCTCGCCCGGGGCCGACCGCATCTCGACGGCCGTCGCGCAGGTCGTGGCGGGCTTCGTCAACGGCGGCCTGACCCTGCAGGGAGCCGTCGACCACCCGCGCGTGCACGTGCACCGGGCCGGACGCCCCGACGAGGTGGTGAAGGTCGAGGACCCGGCGGACCTCACGATGTACTACGGCGGCGTGGCCGCGACCCTGCTGCGACGCGACGCCACGGGCGCGCTGCACCTCGAGGCCGCCGCCGACCCGAGGCGCGACGGGGCGGTGCGTCTGGTGCGCAGCGCGTGACATCGTCGCTGTCACGGTCCTACGCTGCGGGCATGAACCTCGTCGGCCTCGCCACCCTGCCGCTGCGCGTGACCATCTCGGCCACCCGCACGACCCTGGCGCTGGGCCAGCTGGCGTCGCCGGACGGCCCGATCCTGCGCGAGGGCGGGTACGGGAGCCGGATCGCCGTGCTGATCGGCGAGGACGGGCTGCTGGAGCAGCTGGGTCGCCTGCTCGCCGACGACCGCGGCATCGTCGCGCTCGGCAACCTGGTCGCCGACATCACGGCAGAGGACCGGCCCGTGGGCAAGGCGCTGCAGCGCGACGGCCTCGTCGACCGGATGGCGTCGGAGGACGGCCCGTTCGTGCGACTCCTGGAGGCCGGCGGTCCACTCGACCGCGCCCTCGCCGAGGACGGCCCGCTCTACCGCTTCCTGGCGCCCGGCGGCTCGCTCGACCGGCTGCTCGCGCCCGACGGCCCCCTGGAGCGGCTCACTGCACCGGACGGCCCGATCGAGCGCATGCTGGCACCCGATGGTCCGCTCGACCGGCTCCTGGAGCAGGACGGGACGCTCGAGAACGTGCTGCGACCCGGTGGCCTGCTGGAGCAGCTGCTGGAGGAGGAGGGCGTCCTCGAGAACCTGCTGCGTCCGGGCGGGACGCTGGAGCAGCTGGTCGCGCTCGGGTCGACGATCGACGCGATCGTCCCGCGCCTGGAGGCGCTCGGCAACGCGATCCCGAGCCTCAACCAGGCGGTGTCGGTGCTCAGCGGCGCCGTCGAGCCGCTCGGCACGCTCGCCCAGCGGCTGCCCGGCGGCCGCCGTCGGGTGCTGTCGTCCGGTCCGTCGGGGTCGACCCCCACGAACGAGCTGTACGGCGAGTGAGCGCCCCCGCACGGTCCGACGTCGTCGGCCGCTGGCTCCCCGAGAACGGCCCCGACCGGGCGTTCGTCGAGCTGCGCAACAACGGCGACCTCGCCGGGCACGACGGGTGCAACCGGTTCGGCGGCGAGCACTGGTCGCTCGAGGGCGACGTCGTCACCACGTCGGGCACCCGCGTCTCGACCCTCATGGCCTGCGACGGCGTCGACACCTGGCTGGGCCGGGCGGTGTCGTTCCGCTGGGACGACGGCACGCTGAGGGCGACCGGACCCGACGGCGACGAGCTCGGTCTGCTGCTCACCGACCCGGACGCGACGCCCCGTGGGTGAGCGAGCGGTCGTCGTCGCAGGGATGGTCCTCTTGGCGGTGCTCGCGGCGTGCAGCGGCCCGTCTCCCGAGCCCGGCCCGACGCCGTCGTCATCTCCATCACCATCGCCGAGCGTCACGCCAGCCGTCGCGTCCGACTTCGCCGGCCGGTGGGGCGAGCCCGGGCACGAGGGCGTCCACGTGGAGATCGTGGTCGACGGTCGCCTCGCCGGCTACGACGGGTGCAACGGATTCGGGAGTCTGTCCTGGTCGATGGTCGACGGACGTGCCGTGCCGGCCAGGACGGCACACGGGCTCAGAGCATGTGGGAGCGTCGATCAGTGGCTGACCCCTGCGACGTCGTACGGCCTCGTGTCGGGACGGCTCGTGGTGTTCGACGGCGCAGGCCGAGAGCTCGGTTCCCTGGGGCGGTCCGGGAGCTGCGGCGACACCTGCGCGACCCCGGCGAGCTGACTCCCGGACCGGGCTAGTCCCTCGTGCGTTCGGCTTGCCGACGTCGAGGTCCGTGCGAGGCTCGACGCATGGACATCGTCATCATCGGAGGCGGTCTCGCGGCCGCGAAGGCTGCAGCGGCGCTGCGCGAGAACGGTCACGACGGCGGGCTGACGATCATCGGCGACGAGGACCGCCTGCCGTACGAGCGTCCGCCCCTCTCGAAGGACGTGCTGCTCGGCGAGGGCACGCTCGACGACGCCGTCGTGCAGCCTCAGGAGTGGTACGCCGAGCACGACGTGCGTCTCGTCACCGGCACCGAGGCCGAGCGGCTCGACGTGGAGGGTCACCGCGTGCACCTGGCGGACGGCCAGGTCGTGCCGTTCGACAAGGCCGTCATCGCGACCGGCGCGCGTCCCGCCGTCCCCGACGCCATCGCGGGTGGTGCCGACGCCTTCTTCCTGCGGAACGCGGCCGACGTGGAGCGGCTGTCGACGGCGTTCGCCGACGCGTCGTCGGTCGTCGTCGTGGGTGGCGGCTGGATCGGGCTCGAGGTGGCGGCCGCGGCGCGCCACCACGACCTCGAGACGACGGTGGTGCTGCGCGACGACGTGCCGCTGGAGAAGGTCATGGGCGAGCGGATCGGCGGCTACTTCGCGTCGCTGCACACGTCGCACGGCGTGACGCTGCGGGCGGGCGAACGGGTCGACGCGGTGACCGCACGCACGGTGAAGCTGGGCGGCGGCGAGGTGCTTGAGGCCGACGTCGTGGTGCTGGCGGTGGGTGCGACGCCCAACGTCGAGCTCGCGCAGGAGGCGGGACTGCTCGTCGACGACGGCATCGTCACCGACGAGCACTTCGCCACCAGCCACCCCGACGTGTACGCCATCGGCGACGTGTCGGCCACGCTGCACCTCGGTCGCGGCCACGCCGTGCGGGTCGAGCACTGGGACGACGCCGTGCGCCAGGGCGAGGCCGTCGCGCAGGTGCTGCTCGGCCAGGACGTCACCTACGACTGGGAGCCGTACTTCTTCACCGACCAGTACGACCTCGGCATGGAGTACGTCGGCCACGGGTCCGGCGACGACGACGTGGTCGTGCGCGGCGAGCTCGACGACGGCAGCGGCGAGGGCGAGTTCATCGTCTTCTGGTTGCACGACGGCGTCGTGTCCGCCGCCATGAACGTCAACATCTGGGACGTCCAGGACGACCTGCGCGCCCTCGTGGGCCGCGAGGTCGACCCCGAGCGCCTCGCCGACCCCTCCGTCGAGCTCTCCGCCCTCGCCTGACCTGGGAATCTCTCCCTCGGGTCAGACCTCGGCGACGTGCACGACGGCGTCGCCGCTGTTGACCACGGGGGCCTCGGTGCGGCCGATGACGACGCCGGACCGCTCGGCGTGGACGAGGCGGACGCGCTTGCCGAAGGAGTCGAACAGGCCGCCGAGGCGCTGGCCCTCGCTGACGTGCTCGCCGAGCGCGACCTCCAGGTGCAGCATGCCGGTGCCGCGGGCCCGGACCCAGCTGCTCTTGAACGACGGCTGGCTGGGGGTGGGCGGGTCCTCCTCGAGCGCGTCGGTCATGCCGAGCGCGGCGAGCACCCGACGCACGCCGCGCACACCGGCCTCGATCGCCCACCCGTCCATGCGCCATGCCTCGCCGGCCTCGTAGAGGAGCACCGTGGCGCCGGCCTCGCGGGCGGCGGCGCGCAGCGACCCGTCGCGGATGCGCGCGTGCAGCATGACGGGGGCGGCGAAGGCCTCCGCGAGCTCGCGCGTGCGCGGGTCCTCGAGGTCGGCGCGGATCTGCGGCAGGTTCGTGCGGCGATCGGACCCGGTGTGCAGGTCGATCCCGACCTCGCACTTGGCGACCACCTCGGTCATCATCAGGTGCGCGATGCGCGACGCGAGCGACCCGCGCGCGGACCCGGGGAACGAGCGGTTCAGGTCGCGGCGGTCGGGCAGGTAGCGGTCGCCGGTCATGAAGCCGAGAACGTTGACGATCGGCACGGCGATCAGGGTGCCGCGCATCGTCTTCGGGTCGAGCTCGGCGAGCACCTGGCGGACCACCTCGACGCCGACCGCCTCGTCGCCGTGGATGGCGGCGTCGACCCACACGGTCGGCCCGTCCTCACGTCCGTGCACGACACGCACCGGCAGGTCGACGTCGGCACCGGTCACGAGTCGGGTGATCGGCAGCGACACCGACTTCACCTGCCCCGGACGCACCCGGATGGGGCCGATCTCGAACGACGGGCGCACCATCACCGTCCCCGGTTCCGGCGGCGCACGCGCACGGGCGGACGCCCGCCGAGGTAGGACGCGCTGGAGTCGACGAGGAACCCCTGCGCGAGCGCCTCACGTCCCACGAGCATCCGGAAGCCCATCTCGTCGCGCCGCGACAGCGTCACCTCGGCGGGCACCACGCGACCGGCGAGGTGCAGGTCGATCATCACGACGTAGCGCTCCTCGACGTGGCCCGACGACGACCGCACCTCGCGCAGGTCGAGCACGTCGAGCTCGACCTGCGTCGGGTCCTCGTCGCTGCCCTGCCACGGGTGGATGCTGAACCGGACCCGACGTCCTCCGTCGTCGTCGAGGTCGAAGGCGTGCAGCGACGACGTGCGCGCGCCGGTGTCGATCTTGGCCTTGATCCACGGCACGTCCAGGTCGGGCAGACGGACCCACTCGCGCCAGCCCACCAGCGTCGGCGCCGGACGGTCGGCGTCGGGCCCGCCAGGGGGAGCGGACTGCGGGGCGGAGGTGTAGGAAGGGGGTTGCGTCAACCGTCCGTCCTTCCAGCTCGGGGAGTCCATGAAGCTCGCGATCCTGTCACGTGCGCCTCGGTCGTACAGTACGCAGCGCCTGCGCACCGCGGCGCTCGACCGTGGTCACACCGTCAAGGTGCTGAACACCCTGCGCTTCGCGATCGACCTCTCGGGCGACGAGCCCGACCTGCAGTACCGCGGCAAGCCGCTGTCGCACTACGATGCCGCGCTGCCGCGCATCGGCAACTCCATCACCTACTACGGCACCGCCGTCGTGCGGCAGCTGGAGCAGATGGACGTGTACACGCCGAACACGTCGTGGGGCATCCAGAACTCGCGCGACAAGCTGCGCGCGAGCCAGATCCTCTCGCGCCACGACATCGGCATGCCGGCCACGACGTTCGTGCGCGACCGGGCCGACGTGATCCCCGCGATCGAGCGGGTCGGTGGCGCGCCGGTCGTCATCAAGCTGCTCGAGGGGACCCAGGGCATCGGCGTGATCCTGGCCCCGGAGATCAAGGTCGCCGAGGCGATCATCGAGACCCTGCAGAGCACCCGCCAGAACGTGCTCATCCAGCACTTCGTCGCGGAGAGCAAGGGTCGCGACATCCGTGCGCTCGTCGTCGGCGACCGTGTGGTCGCGGCGATGCGACGCGTGGCGAAGGGCGATGAGTTCCGCTCCAACGTGCACCGCGGCGGCTCCGTCGAGCCGGTCACGCTCGACGCCGAGTACGAGCGGGTGGCGGTACGGGCGGCGCAGATCATGGGTCTGCGGGTCGCCGGTGTCGACATGCTGGAGGGCGACGAGGGGCCCCTCGTCATGGAGGTCAACTCCTCGCCCGGCCTGGAGGGCATCGAGGCGGCCACCAACCTCGACGTCGCCGGGGCGATCATCGACCACATCGACAACCAGGTCGCCTTCCCCGAGATCGACGTCCGGCAGCGGCTGACCGTCTCCACCGGCTACGGCGTCGCCGAGCTGCTCGTGCAGGCGGCGTCGGACCTGGTCGGCACGCCACTCGGCGAGAGCGGCCTGCGCGACCGCGACATCTCCGTCCTCACGCTGCAGCGCGGCACCCAGGTGATCCCGAACCCGCGCCGCTCGCACGTGCTCGAGGCCGGCGACCGGCTGCTGTGCTTCGGCAAGCTCGAGGAGATGCGCTCGATGATCCCGAGCCGCCGCAAGCGGATCCGCAAGGTCAAGCGGCTGCCGAAGGACCCGATCCACGAGGGGTGAGGGCTTCCGCTACGTCGGCTCACGCGCCCTGTCAAGGCCATCCACCTCAACTCTGAAGAAGTCTGTCGCACTCCTGCGAGCCCCTCCATCGTGTGGGGGACCGGCACCTCCCAGGTGCCGAGATCGGAGGAGACGTGATGCAGAGACGGGCGATGACGGTGGTGGTCTCGTCGGCGGCGTGCGCCCTGGCCCTGGTGGTCGGACCCGCCGCAGCGGCCGAAGGTCCGGACGGAGCCCACGCCCCGCCGGCCGAGGCGCAGTCCGTCGACGACCTGAGGGTCGTCGACACCCCCGAGGGCGACTATCTCCTGGAGGAGTCGTTCACGCTCGACGGTCGGCCGCTGTCGACGCAGCGGACGCCGCTCGACGGCTCCGCGGGCACCGAGCCGTCGACCCTCTCGAACCGGGGCGGGACGGGCGGCACGAGCACCGCGTCGGGCTGCCGCAAGGTCACGATCTCCAACCGGGCGAAGACGGTCGTCGGCAAGACGGCCTACCGCTACAACACCTGGACGCGCTGGTGCTGGACGCGGTCGACCGAGCGGATCCACCGCGGCGTGAAGACCGGATGGAGCATCTCGTCGGTGGACGGGTTCCAGTACTGGCGGGGCCAGGTGCGCAAGGTGACGAACTTCTACGACGCAGGAGCGAACAACAACCGGCCCCGGAGCGGTTTCCGGCACTACCGGCAGGGTCGGTTCGAGAACTGTGTCGTCAAGTACGGCTGCATCCAGACGTCGTACCCCGCCAACTCCCTGCGGTCGTACTCCAACGGCAGGTACCGCTACGCGTTCTCGGGCACGTGACCGGGCGCCGGCAGGTCCTCGCGGTCGCGCTCGTCGTGGTGGTCCTGCTCCCGTTCGGGCTCGTGGGTCTGGGCGGGAGCGTGGGCTACGGCGCGATCGAGCTGGTCGTGTGGCTGGTCGTCGTGGCGGCGCTCGTCGTCGCCTTCCTCACGTGGGGCCGAGGGCCCCGCGACACCCAAGGAGCTCGGGGCCAGGACCCGAGGAGAAAGGATCAGAGATGAAGCGAATCACCGTTCCCGGACGAGGTCTGGCGGTTGCGGCGGGAGTCGCGGCCCTGGTGGTCGGCGGCGCGGTCGCGGCGGTCGGGGTCGACGGACCTGACCCCTCGTCGATCGACCCGGCGCAGGCGGAGGTGACGATCACCGACGAGACGTCGACGCTCGACGGGACGCCGACCGGCACCACCGTCGCGACGTACGACGTCGAGGGGCACCTGCTCGACCGCCAGGTCAGCGAACCCTGAGCCGTCCTGCCGTGCCGGCCGGGCCAGGCGGGCGTGGCGACCGGGGCGGGGAAGATCCGGACGGTCGAGGACGTTGCACGGCTGACGTGAGTGCTCTTCTCGAACCCGTCACCCTCCGCGGCGTCACCGCCCGCAACCGTGTCTGGCTGGCGCCGATGTGCCAGTACTCGTGCTTCGCGCGCGACGGCGTGCCGACCGACTGGCACCTGGCGCACCTCGTCGCCCGGGCGTCGGGCGGCTTCGGGCTGCTCCTGACCGAGGCCACCGCGGTGGTGCCCGAGGGTCGCATCAGCCCCGAGGACACCGGGCTCTGGGACGACGCCCAGCAGGAGGCGTGGGGCCGCGTGGTCGCGGCCGTGCACGAGCAGGGCGTGCCGATCGGGGTCCAACTCGCGCACGCAGGGCGCAAGGCGTCGACCTTCGCGCCGTTCGCCGACCCGCGCGCTGCCGCGACCGGCGAGGGCAGCGTGCCCGTCGAGGACGGCGGCTGGGAGACCGTCGCGCCGTCGGCCGTCGCCTTCCCCGGGTACGCCACGCCCCGCGCGCTGTCGCTCGAGGAGGTCCGCGAGCTGCCCGCGCGGTTCGCCGACGCCGCCCGCCGCGCCGACGCTGCCGGGTTCGACGCCGTGGAGGTGCACGCCGCGCACGGCTACCTGCTGCACCAGTTCCTTTCGCCGTTGTCGAACGAGCGCGACGACGAGTACGGCGGCTCCTTCGAGAACCGGACGCGGCTGGTCGTGGAGGTCGTCGACGCGGTCCGCGCGGCCTGGCCCGACGACAAGGCGCTCGTGGTGCGGTTCTCGGGGACCGACTGGCTCGACGGCGGCTGGACGTCGGCCGAGACCGCGCGACTCTCGCGCGAGCTCGCCGACCACGGCGTGGACCTCGTCGACGTCTCCAGCGGCGGCCTGCTGCCCGCCGACATCCAGGTCGGGCCCGGCTACCAGGTGCCGCTCGCGCGCGAGGTGCGCGACGGATCCGGCCTGCCCGTGGGCGCGGTGGGCCTGATCACCGACCCGCAGCAGGCGGAGGAGGTGCTCGAGCGGGGCGACGCCGACGTCGTGCTGCTGGCACGGGCCGCCCTGCGCGAGCCGGGCTGGCCCCAGCGCGCCGCCCACGAGCTCGGCGACCCGCCCGCGGGCCTGTACCC
>NZ_LUNF01000245.1:0-4509 GCF_001626145.1 Aeromicrobium sp. REDSEA-S32_B7 | reverse complement strand
GTCCTCCTCGGCGCGATGCTCGCCGGAGCGGCGAGGAAGGTGTCGAGGTCGACCGTGAGCTCGGGCTCGAGCCCTCGCGCTGTCGTCGCCACGGGGTGCCCGGGCGAGAGGCCGGTGTCGACGAAGCGCAGCGGCCTCAGCGCGGCGTCGGCAGCCGGAGGTGACCCGTGCAGGGTCACGTCGCGCGGCATGCGGGCGAGGACGGGGTTCTCGACGAGGAAGCGTCGGACGCCCGGCCGGTCCCGGGTGACGCTCATCAGCAGCTGCTTGGAGCCGAAGTGGTTGGGAGCCTCCACCACGGCGGCACCGAGGCGTCGCTTCCACTGGTAGATGCCCTTCGAGCAGAAGGCCTCCGTGCCGAAGAGGTCCATGGTCTCCAGCCCGTCGGCGAGGGCGCAGTGCTGCATCATGAGGTGGTAGAGCGCCTTGAACGCGCCGCTGTCGTAGTGCTCGTCCGCTCCGTCACGCACTCCCAGCAGTCGCGTGGTGAAGACACCGCGACGCACCGTGTACAGGCACCCGGCGACGGGGCCGTCGGCGTCGTCGGCGAGGAAGAGCCCGCCGCGCGAGGCGAGGAGCACGGCTGCCTCGAGCGACTCCGTCCGAGACTTCTCGGCATGACGCGCCTGCATCGTGGGACGGTGCATCCGATGGAAGAAGTCGACGACCGAGGCCTCGTCGCGGACGATCCGTGGTCGGAAGCGCTCGTGGCGCAGGGACTCGTTGAAGCGAGGCCGCTCTCGCTTCGACACGTGGGCGCGGACCGTCGCCAGGTCGGGCGTCCGCACCACGAGGTGGACGCGGAAGGGCAGGACGACGGTCGCTTCTCCCGGCGACGACAGGACCGTCCCGCTCGGCGCGCCGACGAGCTCGATGTCGGCGGTCTCCTGCCGGGAGGCGCGGCGTGCCGACCGCGACGGGGCCTCGGTGGTCCACTCGACCCGGCCCGGGAACGACCGCGCGCGCAGCACGTCGGTCAGCTGGAGCACGTTGGCGAGGCCCTGGTGGAAGCCGCGGTACCCGACGGTGGGCGCCGCGGGGTCGTCGACGACGCGGCTGACGACGTGGGGGACGCCGCGGACGACGTCCCACTGGGTGTGGGCTCGGCCGACCACCGGATTCGCCGTGTTGTCCCAGGCGTGGCGGACTCGCGCTCGCAGGATCCGGTCGGCCCTCACGGGTGGGCTCCCTGCGCGAGCGTGCCGTGGAGCGAGGCGATGGTCCTCGTGGCCCACGCTCGAAGGCCGGCGGCGTCGAGGATCGTGCTCGACGGCGCCCACGCGCCCATGCCCTCCGCCGCCTGCGCCGAGAGCTCGAGCCGACCCTCGTCGAACGTCCACCCCTCCGACGCGCTCGCTGCTCGGTGACGCGCGCGGGCGAGCGTCGCGTCCTCGGGGCGCAGGAGGACGTCGGCCTCCGCCGAGGCGGCGGCTCCGGACCCGAGAGAGAGGGAGACCGGCACCGCGCCGCCGAACGTGCCGACGCCGGGGAGGAGGTCCGTGCAGGTCCCCGACGCCGCCAGCGTCGCTACGAGGTCTCCGGCTGCCGTCGCCCCGAACGCGTTGCGCTGCTCCCGCGGCAGTGCGCGGCGACGGGCGATGCGGTCCAGCTCGGATCGGGAGGGTTCGTGGACGGTCCGCAGGTCCGTCGCCGCCACGAGAGGAGCGGCGACGTCACCCGAGCCGAGGTGGGCGTGATGGCCGAGGACTCGTGTCGCCTCGTCCGCGCGCTCGCTCCAGTTGAGGGTCTGGGCGTTGCCGAGACCGGCGTGGAACGGCAGCTCGAGCATCGAGCACACGGTGTTCACCAGCTCGGGGTAGCAGGCGTTGAGCAGCAGCGGTGGCCGGGAGCGGGTGTGGGCCACCTCAGCCACCGTGAGGGCGACGGGCAGCTGTTGCGCCAGCGAGGAGCCGAACGGGACACCCCCGGCGCCCCCCGCGTAGGGCGAGTAGTGCGACGTCGCGACCACGACGACCGACGGTCCCCACCGCTCGAGCAGAGCCTGCAGGTCCTCGCGGCCCCGAGGCCCGGACAGGCTCGGGGTCCGGGCGTAGGTGTGCTGCACGAGGTCGTCGGCGTGGACCTCCTCCTGTGACGTCCGGTGCCCGCGACCGCACTGCACGACGTGCAGCGGGACGTCGACGACGGTGCTGAGTCGCCGGACGAGCTGCGTCGCGAAGCGGCCGGTCCCGACGACCATGATCGTCCTGGCGTGCGGCCTGATGGCGTGACCTCAGCCCTGGACGCCGGCGAGGACGCCGGCCGGTCGGATCTGCAGACGACGCAGGTGGCGCTGCGGGTCGGAGAAGGCGTTGCGTGCGTGCAGGACGCGCCAGTTGTCCCACAGCAGGACGTCGTTGCGGTGGTAACGGATCCAGACGGCCTCGTCGGCGTAGCGACGCTGCCACTCGGCCTGTAGACGCACGGCGACGTCGTCGTCCTCGTGCAGCAGGTTGTTGCAGGAGAAGCGGACGGTGGGGGTCGGTGCGCCCATGTCCTCGAGCACAGGGTGCTCGGTGTGCAGGTCGAGCCCCTTGCGTGCGATGCCGTCGGTCGTCTTCCAGTGGAAGACGGTGGAGTAGAGGTGCTCGCGGTCGCTGTCGTCGAGCGCCTCGATCCAGGGCTTGGTGTCACCGATGGTCGTCTCACCGCCCTCGCCGGAGGCGGGCGTGACGCACCAGAGCATGAGGTAGCGAGGTGGCGGCGTCGTGAAGTCGTACCCCTCGGTGTGCGGGGTCAGCGGTCTGGTGTTCCCCGCGTGGTAGACGTCCTCCATCCCCGGCTCCGGCCGCACGTCGCCGACCACGGGGCCGCCGTAGTTGGGCACGAAGTCGCCGAACTTCGAGGCGAAGTCGACGTAGTGGAAGTCGTCGGGGACGTTGACCAGCTGGACGTACCCGTGCTCGTCGAGCATGTCGCGCGCCGTCCGGACCAGGTCGTCGCGTGGGATCACCTCGTCGTTGAAGTCGACGGCGGACAGGATGCTGATGGGGCAGTGCGTCATGGTGCTTCTCCTTCTGCTGGTGGGTCGTGCGGACGTGCTGGTGGAGGTGCGGGCCTGCGTCGTCCGGACCACGTCGGCCAGCTCCTGCGCGGAGCCGACCGTCGCGGTGACGTGCGCCGGCACGGGGACGTAGTCGCCGACCGCGTAGGAGCCGCTGGCGTGGACCACGAGCGACTCGACGTCGTCGAGCAGTCCCCGCCGTGCCGCCAGGAGGCTGCCGGTCATCGCCATGGACAACGACCACTCGCGGAGGTCGCGAGGGTCCGCGGGCAGGGGCACGAGGTCGCGGAGGAGTCCCCGCACGACGTCGTAGGTCTCGAGGCACTCCTGCAGCGACACCACGATCCCGTCGCCGCCGCGTTCCTCGATGAGTCGCTGCATGCGCTCCTGGGTCGGCGGCGCGTGGGTGTAGAAGGTGGGCTCGAGGACCTCGTCGAGGGACTGCGTCACCCCGGGGAAGTGCGGGTCACCCTGCTGCGCGAACCCCCTCGGCGTGAGGTCGTAGCGGGGGAGGCCGGCTCGGTCGAAGGACCCGGTGCGCAGGTGCAGGACCATGTCCGGCGTCGCCAGGTGCTGGACCAGGAGGTACCCCGGGTGGGGACCGGTCGAGGGAGTCCCCCGCGCGTGACCCAGCAGGCCGAAGGCGCTGGACACGGCGTGGGAGTGCCAGCGGCGCCCGTCCGTGGGGAGGAGGTCGGTCTCGAACCAGGCCCGCAGGCGATCCGCGAACGTGTAGTTGTCGAGCTGCATCGTGAACCACCAGGTGGCGTCGTCCTGGTGGTCCGCACCCTGCTGGTGGTGGACCCGGAGGGCCTCGACGACCTGCTTGACCGACGAGCGCGCGCCCTCGTCCAGGACCAGCACCGGGTTCCGGCGAGCCCACTCCGGGTGGGTGGCGAGCGGCGACGACCAGATCTTCTCCACCGAGGAGGGCGGCACCAGACAGACGACGTTGAGCTCCTCGGGCGAGACGAGACCACACTCGTAGGCGCGGAGGACGGCGTCGCGCAGGGCGGTTGCCTTGTTCGCCGACGGGATTGCCCATGAGGTCGAGCAGCACCACGTCCAGCCCGTCGAACGCCGATGGCGCGTGCAGCGGGGCGGCGGCGATGCTCGAGACGGCGAAGAACTCCCGCCAGCGCTCGTCGAGGTCGGGCAGCTCGAACGAGGGTCCCTCGGTCGGGCCCGCTCCCTCGGTCGGGCCAGGTCGTAGGCGGTCGTAGTAGTGGACGATGGCGTTGTCGATCCCTGGCATGCATCCCCCCGAATGCTGGCGTGTGTGACGGGAGCCATACCCGAGGTGCAGAACGCCAAACATCGCGATCCCGTTCAGCGCCTCGAATGGGTCGTCCGTCCCATCCGACGTGGTCTCGGACCCCTCTGGCCCCGACGATCCGGGTCGATTCAGGAACGGGTGCGTACCCGCGGTGCACACCCCGCGCGGGCCCCCGACGCCCTGCCGACCCGCGGCCGGTGCGGCGGAGCGGGGGTGCTCAGAGCAGGCC
>NZ_LUNF01000244.1:0-5479 GCF_001626145.1 Aeromicrobium sp. REDSEA-S32_B7 | reverse complement strand
GGCGAGGCCAAGGTCCGGGGAGCGGGCGTCGTGTCCGTCGCGACCCGTCGCGGGCACCGGGAGCTCACCGTCCCTGGAGCCGCGCCGCGGCGAAGCCGTCCCTGGAGCTCCTACGCCCCCACGGCCGCCACGCTGCCCGACGGCTCGCTGCGCGTCGAGACCGCCTTCACCCGTCTCACGGGCCTCTCGCCCGTCCTCCTCGCGGGCATGACGCCTACGACCGTCGACGCCAAGATCGTCGCCGCGGCTGCCAACGCCGGGTTCTGGGCCGAGCTGGCCGGTGGCGGCCAGGTGAGCGAGCCGATCTTCGCCGACCGCATGGTCGAGCTGCGCGAGCTGCTCGAAGAGGGCCGCACCTTCCAGTTCAACTCCCTCTTCCTCGACCCGTACCTCTGGAAGCTGCAGCTCGGCGGCCAGCGGCTGGTGCAGAAGGCGCGCGCTGCGGGCGCGCCGGTCGACGGCGTCGTCGTCACCGCGGGCGTCCCCGAGCTCGACGAGGCCGTCGCGCTCGTCGAGGAGCTCTCGGAGGTGGGTGTCCAGCACGTCGCGTTCAAGCCGGGCACCGTCGCGCAGATCCGTCAGGTGCTCGCCATCGCGGAGCAGGTCGCACCGCGTCCGGTCATGATCCAGATCGAGGGCGGGAAGGCCGGCGGTCACCACTCCTGGGAGGACCTCGACGACCTGCTCGTCGCCACGTACGCCCAGCTGCGCGCGCACGACAACGTCGTGGTGTGCGTCGGCGGCGGCATCGGCACGCCCGAGGTCGCCGCGGCCTACCTGACCGGCGAGTGGGCGCGTGCCCACGGCCACCCGGTGATGCCGCTCGACGGCGTGCTCGTCGGCACGGCCGCCATGGCGACGCTCGAGGCCACCACCGCGCCCGACGTCAAGCAGCTGCTCGTCGACACCCCGGGCACCACCGACTGGGTGGGTGCGGGCCACGCGTCCGGCGGCATGGCGTCGGGTCGCAGCCAGCTCGGTGCCGACATCCACGAGATCGACAACACCGCCTCGCGCACCGGTCGCCTGCTCGACGAGGTGGCCGGTGACGCCGACGCCGTCGCGGCCCGCCGCGACGAGATCGTCGAGGCGCTCGACCGCACCGCCAAGCCGTACTTCGGCGACGTCGCCGCCATGACCTACGGCGCCTGGCTCGACCGCTTCGCGGCCCTCACGACCGACCATGTCGCCTCGACGGGCATCGACGAGGACGGAGGCAGCACCTGGCTCGACGTGACCTTGCGCGATCGCTTCCACACGATGCTGCAGCGCGCGGAGGCGCGTCTGGCGCCCGAGGACCACGGCGACGTCGCCACGCTCTTCGCCGCGCCGGCCGACGTCGAGGACGCGGCGACTGCCCTCGCTACGCTGCGGGAGACCTACCCGGCCGCCGACGACGTCGTGCTGCACCCGGCCGACGTACCGTTCTTCGTGCAGGTGTGCCGTCGCCCGGGCAAGCCCGTGCCGTTCGTGCCGGTGATCGACGCCGACGTGCGTCGCTGGTGGCGCTCGGACTCGCTGTGGCAGGCGCACGACCCGCGCTTCGGCGCCGACCAGGTCTGCGTCATCCCCGGCACGGTCTCGGTCGCCGGCATCACCCGCGTCGACGAGCCGGTGGGCGACCTGCTGCGCCGCTTCGAGGAGGCGACGGTCGACGCGGTGCTCGCCGCAGGCGCCGCGCCGCGCGAGGTCGTCGGCCTGCGTCGCGCGGAGGGTGCCGACGGCGCCGTCTCGCTCGTGCTGGCGGCGCCGGACGCCGTCTGGGCCGGCCGCACGGTCCGCAACCCCGTCCACCGGCTCGGGGCCCCGGCCTCGACGTCGAGCGGGTGGGTCATCGTGGCCCCCGAGCGCGCGGAGCACCCCGAGACGGGTGCCGTGCTGACCGGGGCAGGGAGCACGGCCGAGCTGACGGTCCCGCTCGACCGCGCCGGCCGGGTGCTGACCCTGGCCTTCGACGTGACCGACGCCGTCGCCACCGGCGCGGCGCCCGTCGTGCCGGTCTCGACCGCCGCGTCGGCCATGCTCGACCTGCTCACCGCCGCGGCGGGTGGCTCGCTGCCGACGGTGACGGACGGCGCCGCCGAGCTCGTCGCCCCCTGGAGCGACGACGTCGTGGCCGACCACGCGGGCGTCACGTCCGGCACCACGACCGACGTCGTCCCCGACGCGCTCGTCGGGCTGGCCTGGCCCGCGGTCTTCGCGGTGATCGGCGCGGCCCGCGCTGCGTCGGGCGAGCCGGTCGTGGAGGGCATGCTCGACCTCGTCCACCTCGACCACGCCGTCGCACTCACCGACACGCCGGCCGACGGGGCCGACCTCGCCGTCCGCGCCTCGCTGCGCTCGGTGGAGGCCACCGACCTCGGGCGCGTCGTCACGGTCGACGTCGCGGTGCGCCAGCACGACTCCACCGTCGCGACGCTCGTCGAGCGCTTCTGCGTCCGCGGTCGCCCGGGCGACGCCCACGCCGGGGAGCCCGTGCGCGCCGGCGGACGGCTCATCCACACCAGCACGGCCGCCGCACGCCTCGCCGGGCTCGGCGAGCCGATCGCCCACGGCATGTGGCTCTCGGCCGCGGCGCAGCGCGTCGTCGTCGAGCAGACCGGGCGCACCCTGCTCGGCTGGACCACGCGCTGGCTCAGCCCGCTGGCTCCGGGGGCGGAGGTCTCGGTCAAGGCCGAGCGCACCGCCCTCGTCGAGGGCGACGAGGTCGTCGAGGTCACCTGCCGTGCGGGCGGTGAGCTCGTCATGGCCGCCACCGCACGGCTGCGTGCGCCGCGCACCGCGTACGCGTTCCCGGGCCAGGGCATCCAGCACGCAGGCATGGGCATGGCGGGCTACCAGCGGTCGAAGGCGGCCCGGGCCGTGTGGGACCGTGCCGACGCGCACACCCGCGAGGCGCTCGGCTTCTCGATCCTCACGGTGGTGCGCGACAACCCGACCGTCCTCGTCGCTGACGGCGTCACGCACCGCCACCCCGACGGCGTGCTCTTCCTGACGCAGTTCACGCAGGTGGCCATGGCCGTCCTCGGGGCGGCGCAGATGGCCGAGCTGCGCGAGTCGGGTGCGTTCGTCGAGGGCTCCGTGCTGGCCGGCCACTCCGTGGGCGAGTACAACGCCCTCGCAGCGGTCTCCGGCGTGATCCCGCTCGAGGCCGTCGTCGAGGTCGTGTTCCAGCGCGGCTCCGTCATGCACACCCTCGTCCCGCGTGACGAGCAGGGCCGCAGCGACTACCGGCTCGCCGCCATCCGTCCGTCGCAGATCGGACTGGAGGACGACACGGCGGGGGCGTCGGGCCGTGGGCGACAGATGGAGACGGTCACGGACTACGTCGACGGCGTGGCCGAGCGCAGCGGCGAGTTCCTGCAGATCGTCAACTACAACCTGCGCGGCTCGCAGTACGCGATCGCCGGCACGGTGAAGGGCTTGGAGGTGCTCGAGGCCGACATCGCCGAGCGTCGGGAGCGGTTCGGCGGCAAGGCCGCGTTCATCCTGGTGCCGGGCATCGACGTGCCGTTCCACTCGCGCGTGCTGCACGGTGGCGTGCCCGACTTCCGCGCCCGCCTGGAGGAGCTGCTGCCGGCCGAGATCGACCCGTCGATCCTCGAGGGCCGCTACGTGCCGAACCTCGTGCCGCGGCCGTTCTCGCTCGCGGAGGACTTCATCCAGGAGGTCGCCGACCTGGTCGGCCCCTCGCCTCTCGACGCCGTCCTCGCCGACGTCGACGCGTGGACCGCCCGCCCCCAGGCGCTGTGCCGCACGCTGCTCGTCGAGCTGCTGGCCTGGCAGTTCGCCAGCCCGGTGCGCTGGATCGAGACGCAGGACCTCATGTTCGCGAGCGTCGAGAACGGTGGCCTCGGGGTCGAACGGTTCGTGGAGATCGGCGTGGGACAGTCGCCGACGGTCGCGAACCTGGCGTCGTCGACGCTCAAGCTCCCGGCGGTGCAGTCGACGTTCGGCGCCCGCGGCGTCGACGTCGCGAACATCGAGCGCGACGCCGCCGCGGTGTTCGCGACCGACGAGGACCCGGTGCCGGTCGAGGACGAGGTCGTCGCGGAGTCCCCGGCTGCCGAGGGAGCAGCCGCTCCCGTCGCCGCGGCGCCCGCTGCTGCACCCACGTCGTCGGGTCCCCGTCCCGACGACCTCGCCTTCGACGCCGCCGACGGCACCCGCACGCTCATCGCGTGGTGGACCAAGCTGCGGCCCGAGCAGATCGGTGCCGCCGACTCCATCGAATCGCTGTGCGACGGTGCGTCGTCGCGCCGCAACCAGCTGCTCGTCGACCTCGGCGGCGAGCTGTCGCTGGGGGCCATCGACGGTGCGGCCGACGCCGACGTGCCGACCCTGTCGGCCCAGGTGAAGGGTCTGGCCCGCGGCTACAAGCCGTTCGGGCCGGTGCTCTCGGCGACCTTCGCCGACCACCTGAAGAAGGTGCTCGGGCCGACGGGTCGCAAGCAGTCGGCCGTGGCCGACCGCGTGACCGACGTCTGGCAGCTCGGCGCGGGCTGGGCCAGCCACGTGCTGGCCGAGCTGGCCCTCTCGACGCGTGAGGGCGCGAGCGTGCGCGGGGGCGACCTCGCCACCGTCGCCATGCCGACGAACGGTGCCGAGGTCGACGCGGCCGTCGACGCCGCCGTGCAGGCCGTGGCGGCACGCCACGGCGTGAGCGTCGCGCTGCCGTCCACCGGCGGCTCCGACACCACCGTCGACGCCGCCGCGCTGGCGGAGATCACCGGCGAGATCACCGGACCCGACGGCGTGCTCGCGAGCACCGCCCGTCACCTGCTGGACCGGCTCGGCCTCGCGGCCGAGGCGCCCGTCGTCGAGGACGACGAGGACGCCCGGCGCGTGCTCGCGCGGGTCGAGGCCGAGCTCGGCTCCGACTGGGTCGAGGCCGTCGCGCCCGCGTTCGACGAGCGTCGGGCCGTGCTGCTCGACGACCGGTGGGCGAGCGCCCGTGAGGACCTGGCGCGGCTCGCGCTCGGTCAGGTCGACGTCGAGCCCGGCCGGTTCACGGGTGCCGGCGACGTCATCGCGAGCCAGGCCCGCTGGTGGGCGGGGCGCACCGACGACGCAGGACTCGAGAGGCGTCTGGAGCAGGTGGCCGACGTCGCGCTCGACACGACGCCCGGCGCCTGGGCCGACGACGTCGCGCTCGTCACCGGTGCCAGCCGCGGCTCCATCGCCGCGTCGGTGGTGGGCGAGCTGCTCGCCGGCGGCGCGACGGTCGTCGCCACCACGTCGAGCCTCGACAGCCGCAAGGTCGGCTTCTTCCGCGAGCTCTACCGCTCGCACGCCCGCACCGGCGCCCGCCTCTGGGTGGTCCCCGCCAACATGGCCTCGTTCGCCGACGTCGACGCGCTCGCGTCGTGGGTGGTCGCCGAGCAGTCGCGCACGGTCGGCAGCACCAAGCACGTGACCAAGCCGGCCCTCGTGCCGACGATGCTCGTGCCGTTCGCGGCGGGGCGCGTCATGGGAGACC
>NZ_LUNF01000243.1:0-5707 GCF_001626145.1 Aeromicrobium sp. REDSEA-S32_B7 | reverse complement strand
GTGGTAGACCGCGTCGAAGCGCGCCAGGGTCGTGAACAGCCGGACGTCGGCCTCGGTGATGGAGTCGCCCATCAGGTACCGCCGGTCCTCCAGCCGTGACTCGAGCCAGTCCAGCGCGTCGAAGAGCCGGTCGTACGCCGCCTCGTAGCTGTCCTGGTCGCCGGCGAAGCCGCATCGGTAGACACCGTTGTTGACCTCGGTGAAGACCCGCTGCATGACCTCCTCCATCTCCTCGCGGAGGTCGTCGGGCCACAGGTCCGGCGCGTCGGGCTTGTGGTGGTCGCGCCACTCGAAGAAGAAGTCGTGGGTGATCCACGGGAAGTCGTTCGTGACGACCTTGCCGCTCTCGACCTCGACGACGGCGGGCACCGTGATGCCGCGCGGGTAGTCGGGGTAGCGCGCGAAGTACGCGTCCTGCAGGCGCGGGATGCCGAGCACCGGGTCGACCCCGTCGGGATCGAGGTCGAAGGTCCAGCTGCGCTTGTCGTGCGTGGGGCCGGCGAGCCCGAGCGACAGCGCGTCCTCCAGCCCGAGGAGGCGGCGCACGATGACGGTGCGCGTCGCCCAGGGGCACGCGAGCGCGGCGACGAGCCGGTAGCGGCCGGCCTCGACGGGCCAGGTCGGCGCGTCGTCCACGGGCGGCTTGCCGGTGCCCGCGCGGTCGTCGACCGGGGCGCCCCCCTGCCGCGTGATGCGGTCGGGGATGTAGTTCATGTCGCGGTCGAACTCCTGGCCGCTCGTGACGTAGGAGCCCGCCGTGGACTGGTCCTCGCTGCTGGTGTCGCTGCTCATGACCCCAGTCTGTCCGAGCCCGCCCACCGCTGCAGCGTGGTGGTCCCCGCGGACGGTGGGGTAGGCTGGCCGCGATGTACGCGAGCCGACTCCTTCTCTGCCGCGTCGAGGTCCACTAGGTCGGGCCCCTCGGCGCGGAGTTCGTCATGCACCGACCGCAACGACCTGACGAGCACCCCGAGGAAGACACCGACATGACCACGCACCGCACCGGACTGCCCAGCAACGTCGTCGCGCCGCAGAAGGCGTCGCCGATGCCGTTCGGCCGCTACCGCCCGTTCGCGCCCATCGACCTGCCCGACCGCACCTGGCCGTCCCAGACGATCACGAAGGCCCCGCGCTGGCTCTCCACCGACCTGCGCGACGGCAACCAGGCCCTCATCGACCCCATGACCCCGGTGCGCAAGCGCCGCATGTTCGAGCTGCTCGTGCGCATGGGCTACCAGGAGATCGAGGTCGGGTTCCCGTCGGCCAGCGAGACCGACTTCGCGTTCGTGCGCTCGCTGATCGAGGACGACGTCATCCCCGACGACGTCACGATCTCGGTCCTGACCCAGGCCCGCGAGGACCTCATCGAGCGGACCACGCAGGCGCTGACCGGCGCCCGGCGCGCCAACATCCACCTCTACAACGCCGTCGCGCCGCTGTTCCGCCGCGTCGTCTTCCACGCCTCGAAGGACGAGGTGCGCGCCATCGCCACCCGCGGCACCGAGCTCGTCATGAAGCACGCCGAGCAGAACATGCCGGGCACCGCGTTCGGCTACCAGTACAGCCCCGAGATCTTCACCGGCGCCGAGCTGGAGTTCAGCGTCGAGGTCTGCAACGCGGTCATGGACGTCTGGCAGCCCGAGGACGGTCGCGAGATCATCCTCAACCTGTCGCCGCCACCGAGCTGGCGCTGATGGCCGGAGCGGACCGCGTCGAGGGGTGCCTCTTCGGCCACGGCGAGCGCACCGGCAACGTCGACCTCGTCACCGTCGGCATGAACCTGTTCAGCCAGGGCATCGACCCGCAGGTCGACTTCACCGCCGGCGGCATCGGCATCGACGAGGTGCGCCGCACCGTCGAGTACTGCACGAGCCTGCCGGTGCACCCGCGCCACCCGTACGCGGGCGACCTCGTCTACACCGCCTTCTCCGGCTCCCACCAGGACGCCATCAAGAAGGGCCTGGAGGACCTCGACCGGATCGCCGCCGAGCAGGGCGTCGACGTGTCCGAGGTGCCGTGGGAGGCGCCCTACCTGCCCATCGACCCGCACGACGTCGGCCGCACCTACGAGGCCGTCATCCGCGTCAACAGCCAGTCCGGCAAGGGCGGCGTCTCTTACCTGCTGAAGACCGAGCACCAGCTCGACCTGCCGCGTCGCCTGCAGATCGAGTTCAGCCGGGTCGTGCAGGGCCTCACCGAGGGCGAGGCGGGCGAGATCTCCGCCGACGGCATCTGGACGGCGTTCAGCCAGGAGTACCTCGAGCGCGAGGAGCCCTACTCCCTCGTGACCTTCACCTCCACCACGTCGTCGGACGGTCACGACCAGCAGGTCGTCGACCTCGTCGTCCGCGGGGAGGAGCGCTCCTTCAAGGGCGAGGGCAACGGTCCCGTCGACGCCTTCGTCGACGGCATGCGTCAGGCCGGGGCCGACATCCGGGTGCTCGACTACACCGAGCACGCGCTGTCGGCTGGCGGCGACGCCCTTGCCGCCGCCTACGTCGAGGCCGAGATCGCCGGCGAGATCGTGTGGGGCGTGGGCATCCACGCCAACATCGTCACCGCCTCGCTGCGGGCCGTCGTCTCCGCCGCCAACCGCGCCGCGGCCCAGACCATCCCCGCCGTCTAGCCCGGTCTGCTCCGCGCCCCCGCCAGGCACCCCCGCCAGGCCCTGCTCCCTCCCCGCTGAGTGTGACGTTTCGGTGTCGTCGCGACCCGATCCGGCCCGCGAACGTCGCGCCCAGCGGGGGAGGACGGTCGGTCCGACGAACTTCACCGGATCGTCATCACTGGACCGTCCAGCCGGTACAGACACGGGGCCTCCCGCTGGCTAGCATCGTGTGACGTCGAGCACCCCTCGACGCCACACTCACGCGACGCGATCCGTCGCCGGCCCCAGGAGGTCCCGTGTCCCGTTCGCTCAACACCGTGGCGGTGTTCGGTCTCGGGAAGGTCGGCGAGCTGGTGGCCGACCTGCTCGTCCGCGCGCAGTTCGACGTCGTCGGCTACGACGCCGCCCCGCGCGACGACCTCCACTTCGCCTCCCACGTGGTCGACGTCGCCGACGCCACCGCCGTCCGCAAGGCGCTCACCGACGTCGACGCCGTCGTGTCGTGCCTGCCCTACCACCTGAACATCGCCGTCGCCGAGGCCGCGTACGACACCAGCACGCACTACTTCGACCTCACCGAGGACGTCCCGACGACGAACCGCGTCGTGGAGCTGAGCCGCCAGCGCCCCGAGTCGGCGTTCGTGCCGCAGTGCGGCCTGGCGCCCGGGCTGATCGGCATCGTCGGTGCCTCGCTCGCGCAGGGCTTCGAGCAGATCCGCAACATCGAGCTCAAGGTCGGCGCCCTGCCGCAGAACCCGACCGGCCTGCTCGGCTACGCGTTCAACTGGTCGGCCGAGGGCGTCGTCAACGAGTACCTCAACGACTGCGAGGTGCTGCGCTCCGGCCGCCGTCAGATGGTGCCGGCCATGACCGAGAAGGAGCGCGTCTTCATCGGCGGCATCGAGCTGGAGGCCGCGCTGACCTCCGGTGGTCTCGGCACGATGTGCCAGACGTACGAGGGCCGCGTGAGCCGGCTCGACTACAAGACCCTGCGCTACCCGGGCCACTTCGAGCAGATGCACTTCCTGTTCGACGAGCTCAACCTGCGCGAGCGTCGCGAGGAGGTCGGCCGGATCCTCGTCGACGCCAAGCCGCCCGTGAACGACGACATCGTCTACCTGCACGCCGCCGTCGAGGGCACGAAGGCCGGCCAGCCGTTCCGCGAGAACTACGTGCGCGGCTACCTGCCGATCGAGATCGAGGGTCGCACCTGGCGCGCCATCAGCTGGACCACCGCCGCCTCAGCCGTCTCCGTCGTCGAGCTCGTCGCCGACGGCGGCCTGCCGCACGCCGGCTTCGTCGCCCAGGAGGACATCCGCCTCGACGACCTCTTCGCCACCACCTCCGGACAGCTGTTCGCCTCCCACGGAAAGGTCTCTCCCGCATGAGCGACGTCACCACCCGCGCCCTCGAGATCCTGCAGCGCCTCGGCGCCGGCAATCCCTTCGACGCCGTTCCCGAGGGGGCGCAGCGCGACCTGCCCGCGACGTCGCCGATCGACGGCCACGAGATCGGTCGGCTCGCGTCGCACTCGGCCGCCGACGTCGGCGACGCGGTGGGCCGCGCGCACGACGCCTTCCTGCAGTGGCGCAGCGTCCCGGCGCCGGTGCGCGGCCAGTTCGTGCGCGAGCTGGGCGAGCTGCTCCGCGAGCACAAGGACGACCTCGGCGCGCTGGTGAGCATCGAGGCCGGGAAGATCCTGAGCGAGGGTCTGGGTGAGGTGCAGGAGATGATCGACATCTGCGACCTCGCGGTCGGGCTCTCCCGCCAGCTGCACGGGCTGACGATCGCCACCGAGCGTCCTGGGCACCGGATGATGGAGCAGTGGCACCCGCTGGGCGTCGTCGGCGTCATCAGCGCCTTCAACTTCCCGGTCGCGGTGTGGTCGTGGAACGCGGCGCTCGCGTTCGTCTGCGGCGACGCCGTGGTGTGGAAGCCGTCGGAGAAGACGATGCTGACCGCCCTCGCATGCCAGGCCCTCGCCGACGAGGCGGCCCGCCGCGCCGGCGCGCCGGAGCACCTGTCGCAGGTCGTGCTCGGCGCCCGTGAGGTCGGCGAGGCGCTCGTCGACGACCCGCGCGTGCCGCTCGTCTCGGCCACCGGCTCCACCCGGATGGGCAAGGAGGTCGCGCCGCGCGTGGCCGCCCGCCTGGGCCGCTCGCTGCTCGAGCTCGGCGGCAACAACGCCGCCGTCGTGGCGCCCAGCGCCGACCTCGACCTCGCCGTGCGCGGCATCGTGTTCTCCGCCGTCGGCACGGCCGGCCAGCGCTGCACGTCGCTGCGTCGCGTGATCGTGCACGAGAGCATCAAGGACGAGCTGGTGGAGCGGCTGGCGAAGGCGTACGCGACGCTGCCGATCGGCTCGCCGCTGGAGCCGACCACGCTCGTCGGGCCCCTGGTCGACGAGGCGTCGTTCCGGGCGTTCGGCGACGCGATCAGCCGTGCCCAGGCCGACGGCGGCACGCTCGTCACCGGCGGCGCGCAGGACGTCGCCGCCAGCGACGCGACCGGCGGCGGCTACTACGTGCAGCCCGCCATCGTCGACATGCCCGGCCAGACCGACGTCGTGAAGGAGGAGACGTTCGCGCCGATCCTCTACGTGCTCACCTACTCCTCGTTCGTCGATGCCCTGGCCCTGCACAACGACGTCGCCCAGGGCCTGTCGTCCTCGATCTTCACCCTCGACGTGCGCGAGGCCGAGACGTTCGTGTCGGCGGTCGGCTCCGACTGCGGCATCGCCAACGTCAACATCGGCCCCTCGGGTGCCGAGATCGGTGGCGCGTTCGGCGGGGAGAAGGACACCGGCGGCGGTCGCGAGTCGGGCTCCGACGCGTGGCGCGCCTACATGCGCCGCGCGACGAACACGGTGAACTACTCCACCGAGCTGCCGCTGGCTCAGGGCGTGGAGTTCGTGTGAGCCGCTTCCGGTACCTCCGGGTGTCGGAGGAGGTCGAAGCCGAGGGCGGCCACAGGTGGGCCGTCTCGCCCACGCGCTTGCGCGCGGACCTGGCGGCGAACCTCTCCGAGCTCTACGGCTCCGAGGTGCCGGCGTACACGACGCTCGTCGAGGCGTGCGAGCACGTCAACGCCGACGTGCTC
>NZ_LUNF01000242.1:0-23132 GCF_001626145.1 Aeromicrobium sp. REDSEA-S32_B7 | reverse complement strand
GAACCTCCGCGTCATTGCGCCCCATGTGGGCGGCGGCTTCGGCCAGAAGATGGCCTCCTACCCCGAGGACGTCGTGATCGCGTTCCTCGCCAAGACGTTCGGCCGGCCGATCAAGTGGATCGAGGATCGCCGTGAGAACCTGCTCGCCGCGATGCACTCCAAGGAGCAGGTCATCGAAATCGAGGCCGCCCTCGACGACGACGCGCACGCCGACGAGCAGCACGCGCGCTACGCCGCCCGCCGGGCGCTACTGCGCTCGGCGCTGGAGAAGGCCGGCTTCCGGGTCGACCACTCCGAGGCCTCGCTCTACCTCTGGAGCAGCCGTGACGAGGACTGCTGGGACACCGTCTCCTGGCTCGCCGACCGCGGCATCCTCGTCGCCCCCGGCTCCTTCTACGGCGCCGCCGGTTCTCGGCACGTCCGGGTCGCCTTCACCGCCACCGACGAGCGCGTCGCCGCCGCCGTCGCCCGCCTCGCCGCGTCCTGACGGTTTACCACGGTCCCGTGGTAGACGTCGTCCTCCCTCGGGAAGCTTGCCGCGGGAGGAGCAGGTTGACCACGGGACCGTGGTAAACCGCTGAGCTGCGGCCGGCCGTCAAGATCGCGTCAAGACGCGTCAGGGGGTCGTCAGGAGCGGCGTCGCGGTGCGGGGACGGGTGTGGGGTGGGGGCATGTCCCTCGTCACCGCACTCCAGCTGCTCGGCGTCGCCGCCCTGCTGGTCTACCTCGTCGTGGCCCTCGTGCGGCCCGACCGGTTCTGAGTCGCCCATGTCCGACACCGTCTCCGGCCTGCTGACCATCGCGGCGCTGCTGACCCTGCTCGCCGTGGTCTACGTCCCGCTCGGCGACTACATGGCGCGCGTGTTCACCTCGACCCGGCACCTCCGCGTCGAGCGCGCGCTCTACCGCGTCGGCGGCATCGACCCCGACCCGTCGTCGGCATCGTCCTGCTCCTGGCGATCCTCCTCGGCCAGGCCGCGCTCCCGTGGGACCGTGGCCTGCCCGGGATGCCCTGGGACATGGCCCTCAACACGGCGGTCTCCTTCGTCACCAACACCAACTGGCAGTCCTACGCCGGCGAGTCGACCCTGGGCTTCGCGGCACAGGCGCTCGGTCTGACGGTGCAGAACGTCGTCTCGGCCGCCGTCGGCCTCGCCGTCGCGGTCGCGCTGGTCCGCGGCTTCACACGGGCGGAGTCGAGCACCCTCGGCAGCTTCTGGGTCGACCTCGTCCGCGGCACCGTCCGCGTCCTGCTCCCGCTGGCGCTGGTCGCGGCGGTGCTGCTCCTGCTCGGCGGGGTCGTGCAGAACCTCTCCGACGTCACGGTGCGCGCCCTCGGCGGCGGCACGCAGGTGGTGCCGGGCGGGCTCGTCGCCAGCCAGGAGGCGGTCAAGCAGCTCGGCACGAACGGGGGCGGCTTCTTCAACGCGAACTCCGCGCACCCGTTCGAGAACCCGACGGCGCTGACCAACCTGCTCCAGGTCTTCCTCCTGCTGGTGGTGCCGGTCTGCCTGACCCGCACCTTCGGGACGCTGGTCGGCTCGCGGCGCCAGGGCCTGGTGCTGCTCGGCGCGATGGGCGTGCTGTGGGCCGGAGCCCTCGCCGTGACGACGTGGGCCGAGGTCGGCGGGCAGGGCCAGGCCGCGCAGGCTGCCGGCGCGGCGATGGAGGGCAAGGAGACCCGCTTCGGGGAGTGGGCGTCGGCGTTGTTCGCCGTGTCGACCACCGGCACCTCGACGGGAGCGGTCAACGCGTCCCACGACTCCATGTCGCCGCTCGGGGGCGGGACAGTGATGGCGCACATGATGCTCGGCGAGGTCTCGCCCGGTGGCGTCGGTTCGGGCCTCTACGGCATCCTCGTCGCCGCGATCCTCGCCGTCTTCGTCGCCGGACTCATGGTCGGGCGGACCCCCGAGCTGCTCGGCAAGAAGATCGGTTCGCGGGAGATGACCTACGTCGCGCTCTACACGCTCGTCGTCCCCGCCCTCGTGCTCGTCGGCATCGGCACCGCCATCGCGCTGCCGTCGACGGCCGACGCCATGGGCAACCCGGGAGGCCACGGCTTCTCCGAGGTCGTCTACGCGTTCACGTCGGCCGCGAACAACAACGGCAGCGCCTTCGGCGGCATCACGGTGACGTCGACGTTCTTCCAGCTGACGCTTGCCGCGGCCATGCTGCTCGGCCGGTTCGTGCCGATCGTGCTCGTCGTCCTGCTCGCCGGCTCGCTGGCCCGCCAGCGTCGGGTGCCGACGACGGCAGGCACCCTGCCCACCGCGACCCTGCTGTTCGGCGGACTCGTGGTCGGCGTCGTGCTGCTCGTCTCGGCCCTCACCTTCTTCCCGACCCTCGCCCTCGGCCCCGTGGCCGAGGCCCTGACAGGAGCCTCGCGATGACCCGCACCTCCGCTGCCACGCCGTTGTCGCGGCAGCTCGTCCAGCAGCTCCCCGCGGCGCTGCGCAAGCTCGACCCCCGCCACCTGTGGCGCAGCCCGGTCATGTTCGTCGTGTGGATCGGCTCCCTCGTCACGACGGTGTCGGCGGTCGTCGACCCGAGCGTCTTCGCGGTCGCCATCGCGGTCTGGCTCTGGCTCACGGTCGTGTTCGGCAACCTCGCCGAGGCCGTCGCCGAGGGCCGCGGCAAGGCACAGGCCGACTCGCTGCGCGCGGCGCGCACCGACGTCACCGCCCGGCGCGTCGCCTCCGACGGCAGCGAGTCGGTCGTGGCGGGCACCGAGCTGACGGTGGGCGACCTCGTGCGGGTCAGCGCCGGCGAGGTGATCCCCGGCGACGGCGACGTCGTGGAGGGCGTCGCGACAGTGGACGAGTCGGCCATCACCGGGGAGTCCGCGCCGGTCGTGCGCGAGGCCGGCGGGGACCGGTCGGCCGTCACGGGCGGCACGCGCGTCCTCTCCGACGAGATCGTCGTGCGGATCACCGCCGCGCCCGGCGAGACCTTCCTCGACCGGATGATCTCCCTGGTCGAGGGCGCCGAGCGGCGCAAGACCCCTAACGAGATCGCTTTGTCGATCCTGCTCGTGAGCCTGACGATCATCTTCCTGCTCGCCGTCGTCACCATCTCCCCGATGGCCGACTACGCGGGCGCGCCGCAGCCCACGGTGGTGCTGGTCGCGCTGCTCGTGTGCCTGATCCCCACCACGATCGGGGCGCTGCTGTCGGCCATCGGCATCGCCGGCATGGACCGTCTGGTGCGGGTGAACGTGCTCGCGATGTCGGGTCGTGCGGTCGAGGCGGCCGGCGACGTCAGCACGCTGCTGCTCGACAAGACCGGCACGATCACCTACGGCAACCGCCGGGCGTCGCGCTTCGTGCCCGCGGAGGGCGTCACCCTGGCCGAGCTGACGGAGGCCGCCCGCATCGCGTCGCTGGCCGACCTGACGCCCGAGGGTCGCTCCATCGTCGACCTCGCCGTCGCCGACACCGGTGCCACCGGCACGGGCGCCCCGCTGCCGGCCGGCGCCGAGCCGGTCGAGTTCACCGCCCAGACACGCATGTCGGGCGTCGACCTGCCCGACGGCCGCGAGCTGCGCAAGGGAGCCGGGAGCGCCGTCGAGGCGTGGACCGGCGCCGGGCTCCCCGCGGAGGTCGGGGCGGCCGGCTACGAGATCTCGATGTCCGGCGGCACGCCCCTGCTCGTCGCCGAGCGTCGAGCCGGATTCACCCGGGTGCTCGGGGTCGTCCACCTCAAGGACGTCGTCAAGGAGGGCATGGTCGAGCGGTTCGCCGAGCTGCGACGCATGGGGATCCGCACCGTCATGGTCACCGGCGACAACGCGCTGACCGCGCGGGCGATCGCCGCGGAGGCCGGTGTCGACGACGTGCTCGCGGAGGCGACGCCCGAGGACAAGATGCGACTCATCCGCGAGGAGCAGTCCGGTGGCCGCCTCGTGGCCATGACCGGCGACGGCACCAACGACGCGCCCGCGCTCGCGGCTGCCGACGTCGGCGTCGCGATGGCGTCGGGCACGTCGGCGGCGAAGGAGGCCGGCAACATGGTCGACCTCGACTCCGACCCGACGAAGCTCATCGACGTGGTGCGCATCGGCAAGCAGCTGCTCATCACGCGCGGCGCGCTCACCACGTTCTCCATCGCCAACGACCTCGCCAAGTATTTCGCGATCGTCCCGGCCATGTTCGTGACCGCGTACCCGTCGCTGGACACGCTCAACGTGATGCGGCTGGCCACGCCGGAGTCGGCGATCCTGTCGGCCGTCATCTTCAACGCCCTCGTCATCGTGGGACTCATCCCGGTGGCCCTCAAGGGCGTGCGCAGCCGGGCCGCCGACGCCGCGAGCGTCCTGCGGCGCAACCTGCTCGTCTTCGGCGCGGGTGGCGTCGTCGTCCCGTTCGTCGGCATCAAGCTCATCGACCTGCTCGTCTCCCAGATCCCAGGAATCAGGTGACCGTCGTGATCCGCGACCTCCTGCGTCAGTCCCTCGCCGCCGTCCGCGTGCTGCTCGTGCTCACCGTGCTGCTCGGCGTCCTCTACCCGGCCGCCGTGTGGGCCGTGGGCCGGGCCGTGCCCGACCGGGCCGACGGCAGCCTGCTGCGCGTCGACGGCGTCGCCGTCGGCTCCCGCCTCCTCGGCCAGACCTTCGAGGGCGCGCAGTGGTTCCACCCGCGCCCGTCGGCCAACGACTACGACGGCCTCGCGTCGGCACCGTCGAACCTCGGGCCCTCGAACCCCGATCTTCTCGCGGCGATCCGTGAGCGGCGGGCCGCGGTGGCGCGCGAGGACGGGGTGTCGCCGTCGGCCGTGCCCGCCGACGCCCTGACCGCGTCGGGGTCCGGGCTCGACCCCGACATCAGCCCCGCCTACGCGGCGCTGCAGGTGCCGCGGGTCGCCCGGGAGCGCGGACTCGACGAGGGGACCGTGCGTCGTCTCGTGGCCGAGGCCACCTCCGGACGCCAGCTCGGGTTCCTCGGGGAGCCCACGGTGGACGTCCTCGAGCTGAACGCGAGCCTGTCGGGTGCAGACTGACGTCGTGCACACGGTCCAGACGCGGGGCGACGCCGCGCCCGAGCACGGGCGCGGGTGCCTGCGGGTCTACCTCGGCGCCGCGCCCGGCGTCGGCAAGACGTACAGGATGCTCGACGAGGGCTGCCGCAGAGCAGCGCGCGGCACCGACGTCGTGGTGGGGGTCGTCGAGACGCACGGCAGGGCGCTGACGCAGGAGCGGATCGGCGGGCTCGAGGTGGTGCCCCGGCGCACCGTCCAGCACGGCGCGACGACCCTGACCGAGCTCGACGTCGACGCGGTGCTGGCCCGAGCGCCCCAGGTGTGCCTCGTCGACGAGCTGGCGCACACCAACGCGCCAGGATCGGGGCACGTGAAGCGCTGGCAGGACGTCGACCAGCTGCTCGCGGCCGGCATCGACGTCGTCACCACCGTGAACGTGCAGCACCTGGAGTCGCTGAACGACGTCACCGAGGCGATCACCGGCGTCCGCCAGCGCGAGACCGTGCCCGATGCGTTCGTGCGGTCGGCGGAGGCCATCGAGCTGGTCGACATGAGCCCGTCGGCGCTGCGCCGCCGCCTGGCCCACGGGAACGTCTACCCGGCCGAGCGCGTCGACGCGGCGCTGTCGCAGTTCTTCCGCGAGGGCAACCTCGCCGCGCTGCGGGAGCTGGCCCTGCTCTGGCTCGCCGAGCGGGTCGACGAGGGCCTCGAGCGCTACCGGGCGCGTCACGAGATCGAGGCCACGTGGGCGACGCGCGAGCGGATCGTCGTGGGCGTCACGGGTGGCCCGGAGTCGGAGCCGCTGATGCGGCGCGCCGCGCGGATCGCCTCGCGCGGTTCGGGTCCGTCGGGCGACGGCGGGGCGCCCTGGACGGCGCTGTACGTGTCGCGCGGCGACGGCCTGCGCCAGACCGGCCCGGACCGGCTCGAGGAGCTGCGCACGACGGCGCAGGAGCTGGGTGGCAGCTTCCACACGGTGGTCGGCGACGACGCCGCGGCCGCGATCCTCGACTTCGCGCGCGCCCGCAACGCGACCCAGGTGCTCATCGGGGCCAGCCGGCGCGGGCGGCTGTCGACGCTGCTGCGCCCCGGCATCGGCGAGACGATCGTGTCCGAGTCCGGCGACATCGACGTGCACATCGTCACGCACGACGAGGCCCGACGGCGCCAGGCCAGGGTGCGCGAGGAGTCGGCGCTCGGACGACGTCGGACGTGGGCGGGCTTCGCCGTGGCGCTGCTCGGGCCGTTCGTGCTGGCCGGTCTGCTGCTCGCCACCCGCGACCTCCACGGTCTGCCCACCGAGGCCATGCTGTTCATGGTGCTCGTCATCGGCACCGCCCTGGTGGGTGGTCTGCGCCCGGCCGTCGTGGCCGCGTTCGTCAGCGGCGGCGTCCTGAACTACTTCTTCACGCCTCCCGTGCAGACGCTGCGCATCGCCACGGGCGAGAACGCGGTGGCGGTCGTCCTCTTCGTGGCGGTCGGCATGTCGGTCGCTCTCGTCGTCGATCGCGCGGCCCGGCTCGCCGGGCTGGCCGGCAGGGCCCGGGCGGAGGCCGACAGCCTGAGCGTGCTGGCGCACCAGCTTGTGCACGCGGGGAACGACCTGCGGCGTCTGCTGCGCACGACCGTCGACCTGTTCGGCGTCGACGGCGCCCAGCTGTGCACGACGGACGGCCGCGTGCTGGGGGAGCACGGCGTGACGTCGGGTCCGGAGCGGACGGTGCCGGTGGGCGACGAGCACGTACTCGTGCTGTGGGGGTCGGCGGCCGAGGCCGTGGAGGAGCCGTTGCTGGCGGCCGTCGTCGCCCACGCGACGGTGCTGCTGGAGCGCCGCGCGGCCGTGGCGCTCAAGGCCGAGCGACGGGTGCTGGCGGAGACCGCCCGGACGCGCACGGCGCTCCTCGCCGCCGTGTCCCACGACCTGCGGACGCCGCTGGCGGCGGTGAAGGCGGCGGTGAGCAGCCTGCGCGACCCCGGCGTCGACTGGTCCGACCAGGACCGAGCCGACCTGCTCGAGACCGGTCCGCGCTGCAGTCGCTCACCGAGCGGGTGCCCGACGACCTCCCGGAGGCGCGCGCCGACACCGCGCTGCTCGAGCGGGTGCTCGCGAACGTCGTCGAGAACGCCCACAAGCACGCGGCGGGCTCGACGGTGCGGGTCGACGCGACCGCCACGCGCGAGCACGTCGTGGTGCGCGTGGTCGACGGAGGACCCGGTGTGCCGGAGCACCGCCGAGCGCAGATGTTCGAGCCGTTCCAGCGTCTCGGCGACGTCCCGCGCGGGGCCGGGGTCGGGCTCGGCCTCGCCGTCGCCCGCGGTCTCACGGAGGCGATGGGCGGACGTCTGACCGCCGAGGACACCCCCGGCGGCGGGCTCACGCTCGTGGTCGAGCTGCCCCGGGAGGGCTCCATGACGCTGACGACGGGAGGCGACGACGCATGACGGTGGTGCTGGCGGTCGACGACGACGCGGCGATCCTGCGGACCCTGGGCATCGCGATGCGCGCGCGGGGCTACGAGGTCGAGACGGTGGCGGACGGCCGGTCCGCGCTGCAGTCGCTCACCGAGCGGGTGCCCGACGTCGTCCTGCTCGACCTGGGCCTGCCCGACCTCGACGGCACGGAGGTGCTGCGGCGGATCCGCGAGACGTCGCAGGTGCCCGTGGTCGTGCTGTCTGCGCGGCACGAGTCCGACGACAAGGTGGAGGCGCTCGACCTCGGGGCCGACGACTACGTGACGAAGCCGTTCGGCATGGAGGAGCTCCTGGCGCGCGTCCGGGCGGCGCTACGTCGGGCCGCGCCCTCGCGGGCGCCCGTCGTGACGGTGGGCGACCTGGTGCTCGACGTCGAGGACCGGCGGGCCACCCGGGCCGGCGAGCCGGTGCACCTGACCCCGACGGAGTGGAAGATCGTGGAGGTCCTGGCGCGGGCGCAGGGACGCCTGGTGCGCCAGACCACCCTCCTGACCGAGGTGTGGGGGCCGACCTACGAGCGGGAGACGCACTACCTGCGGGTCTACCTCGCGCAGCTGCGTCGCAAGCTCGAGGACGACCCCGCGCACCCGCGCATGCTGATCACCGATCCCGGGCTCGGTTACCGGCTGCTGTCGGACCTGTCCTGACGCGATCCTGACGTGACGCCCGCTGGATCCTTGACGCGTCCCGGGCGCAGGCTCTGAGCATGACCGCCGCACCCGACCACCGTCCCGTCCCCGCCGCACCCGCCGACGAGCCGCGACCTCCGCACACGCTGCAGGAGAGTCTGGAGCGGTTCGGCGGCGCGTGGCTGGCGGCCGGCGTGACGACCGTGGTCGGGGCGGTGGCCCTCACGGCGCGTGTCGTCGTCGGGTGACGGCTCAGTCGAGGTCGTCGCTGCGCACGAGCCGACGACGCACCGACAGCAGGTCGACGTCGGGCCGCGAGGCGAGGAGCCGCTCGGCTCGGTCGAGCAGCGCGTCGGCGTGGGCGTGGTCGCCCGACGTCAGGGCCACGCCCACGACGGTGCGTCGGTAGAGGTCGGTATGGCCGACCTCGGCCACCGACACGTCGAGCGCGCGTCGCAGCTCGGCCACGACGGGTCGCACGACCGCGCGCTTCTGCTTGAGCGTGTGCACGTCTCCGAGGAGCAGCTCGGCCTCGAGCCAGCCGACCCACATGGCTGCCACGGCGCTCAGGCGCGGGCGGCCCGCAGCTCCTCGACGAGCGTCGGCCGCGTGGGCTGCCAGCCCAACGAGCGCGCCTTGGCGCCGCTGGCCTGCTGGTCGAGGAGCAGCGCGTCGCCGAAGGCCTCGCCGAGCCTCTCGTGCACGGTCTCGACCGAGGTGCCCGCGACGGCGTCGGCCAGCGCGAGCCCGAGGTCGCGGACGCTGGGGGAGTGGCCGCTGACGCCGAGCAGGCGCCCGTGGCCGGAGCCGCTCGCGACGACCAGCGCGTAGAGGTCGGCCAGGTCGTCGACGTGGATCGTGGTCCAGTGCTGCTCGCCCGAGCCGATCAGCTCGAGTGCGCCCTCGCCGGTGCGGGGTGCGGCCACGAGCTGCTGGGCGATGCCCTGGCCCGGTGCGTGCACGATGCCGGGCTGCACGACGGTGGCGCGGACCGGGGAGTCGAGGAGCCGGTCCTCGCGTGCCTGGCGCCAGGCGGTGATGGCGGGCGCGTCGTACGGCGTCTCCTCGTCGAGGTCGGCGCCGGAGCCGTAGGTCCAGACCCCTCCGGTGTGCACGAACGGCTTGTCGGTGCCGCCGAAGGCCTCGACCGCGGCGTCGACGACGGCGTCGTCCATGGTCGCGGACGTCTCGTCGCCGGGGGCGGCGGTGTGCACGCCGGCGTCGTGCTCGCGCAGCTGCGCCGCCAGCCAGGCGTTGTCGAACAGGTCGCCCTGCAGCGGCGTGGCGCCCGCAGCGGCGACGGTCTGCCCGGAGCTCTCGCTCCGGACGACGGCGGTGACGGCGTGGCCGTCGTCGACGAGGCGGCGCAGCACGGCTGCACCCACGAACCCGGTTCCCCCGGTGAGCAGGATCTTCATGGGGTCGTCAACCGTGACGGTCCGTTCGGTGTTCCGGCGTGTCCGCTCCGTGGACGGTTCAGCCGAGGATCTCCATGAGCCAGTGCTCCTTCTTCTTCGGCTTGCGGTAGCGGTCGTCGCGGTACCGGTCGTCGGAGCGGTAGCGGTCGTCAGGGCGGTACCGGTCGTCCCGGTCGCGCTCAGGACGACGCTCGTCGCGCGGCGCGGGGGCTGCGGGGGCGTCGGCCGTGGCGCGGTCGAGGATCTTGTCGAGCTCGCCACGGTCGAGCCAGACGCCCCGGCACTCGGGGCAGTAGTCGATCTCGACGCCGGCGCGCTCGCTCATGGTCAGGGTGGAACCGTCGGTGGGGCACTTCATGGTGGGACCTCCTGCGTCGACAACGTGCCGCGCGCCGCGACGGTTCCCCTGGCCCGCGGCCGGTCCCGCATGACGTGAAGAAGGCCCTGACCGTCGTGGTCGAGGCCTTCTGTCTGGCACACCCCCACGAACTCGAACCGTGAACCCGCTGATGAGGAGTCGGCTGGTGTGTCGAGGGGGTCTTGGGGCTCTGGGGGCTGGGTGGCGTTCGGTCCTGCTGGACGTGAAGAAGGCCCCGACCGTGGTGGTCGAGGCCTTCTGTCTGGTACACCCCCACGGACTCGAACCGTGAACCCGCTGATTAAGAGTCAGCTGCTCTGCCAATTGAGCTAGGGGTGCTCGCGCTCAGAGAACATTACCAGCAGGGGTCCGGGAGCCGAAATCGGGGTCAGCGGCCGAGCAGCTCGAGCAGGGCGTGGGCGGCGTTGTGGCCCGCGATGCCGCTCACGGCGCCGCCACGTCGGGCGCCGCTGCCGCACAGCAGGATCCGGTCGTGGGCGGTCGCGACGCCCCACCGCTGGGCGGGGGGGTCGGCGGGCTCGTCGTCCTCGAGCCATGGCCAGGCGAGGTCGCCGTGGAAGATGTGTCCGCCGGGCATGGCGAGGGCCTGCTCGACGTCGGCGGGCGTCTTGACCTCCACGCCGAGCACGAGCGGCTCGAGGGGTTCGGCGAGGTACGCGTCGATGGCGGTGAGGAACCGCCGGTACTCGCGCTCGGCGGCTCCAGCGTCGAGCAGGTTCTCGTAGGGCGTGTGCAGGCCGAACCAGGTGAGGGTCTGGGCGTCGGTCGCCGCCAGCTCGGGTCCGAGGATCGACCGGTCGGTGAGGGTGTGGCAGTACAGCTCGCCCGACGCGAACGGCTGCTCCCCGCGCTCGGCCGCGGCATGGAGAGCCTCGACCTGGCTCATGGCCTCGTCGACGTGGAACGTGCCGGCGAACGCGACCGCCGGGTCGTCGCCGGAGCGGAGCCGGGGCAGGCGCGAGACGAGCAGGTTGATCTTGAGCTGGGAGCCGGACGGCTGGGGCACGCCGGCCTGGTCGCCGGGCCACAGCAGGGCGTCGAGGGCGTGCGGCGCGATACCGCTGAGCGCGTATGCGGCGCTGACGTGCAGGGGCCCGTCGTCGTCGACGGCGTCGACGACGACGCCGGCCTGCTCGCCGGGGTCTCCGCAGTCGCACGCCTCGTGCTCCTCGAGCTGCTTGACGCGCGTCACCGTGGCACCGGTCAGGATCCGCACCCCTGCCTCACGGGCGACGCGCTCCAGCTCGCCGGTCACCGCACCCATCCCGCCGACCGGCACCCGCCACTCGCCCGTCCCGTTGCCCACGAGGTGGTAGAGGAAGCAGCGGTTCTGCACCAGGGACGGGTCGTGCAGCGACGCGAAGGTGCCGATGAGCCCGTCCGTGCCGACCACGCCGCGCACGACGTCGTCGGCGAAGCGACGCTCCAGCGCCTCGCCCAGCGGTCGCTCGACGACGTCGGTCCAGACGGGCTGGCCGGTGGCGGGCCCGAGGTCGCCGACCCGGGGGAGCGGCCGCAGCAGCGTGGGCGCGACGGCAGCGGCCAGTCCGCCGACCTCGCCGTAGAACGCCTGCCAGGCCTCGAACGCGTCGTCGTCGCCGGTGAGGGCGCGGAAGGACGCCCGCGTGGCGTCGCCCTCGTCGGTCTCGACGAGCAGCCCGCGCGGCTCCCCGTCACGCTCGTAGGGCGTGTACGAGGCGGTGCCGCGCGAGCGCAGCTCCAGGTCGAGCCCGAGCTCCTTCACGAGCGCCTCGGGCATGAGGCTGACGAGGTAGGAGTAGCGCGAGAGCCGCGCGTCGTGCTCGGGGAAGGTCCGGGCGCTGACCGCTGCGCCGCCCACGTGGTCGAGCCGCTCCAGCAGCACGACGTCGAGGCCCGCCCGGGCCAGGTAGGTGGCGGCGACGAGCGCGTTGTGGCCTCCACCGAGCACCACGACGTCGGCCGTCTCCTCCCGCGACTCCGTGACCTCGCCGGACGCCGGCGCGTACCAGCCCGACCCCTCGGGCTGCGTGAACCACCTGCTCGTCATGGCGCCACTCTGGCAGAACGGACGCCTCGCCCGCGCAGCGTCGGGGTCAGCCCTGGCAGAACAGCTGCCCGTACGGCCCGGCCGAGGAGCGCTGCTCCGTGACCCTGCCGTCGACCGTGATCGTGCACGTGATCGTCGCGCCGCTCGGACCGGCCTGCATGAACATCTGCGCGTAGTCGGGTCGGCCGTACACGAGCGTGCTCATCGACCACGACGTCCCGACGCCGGTGGCCGTGCCGCTCGGTCGGTCACGGCTGGTCGGCACGAGGTAGCCGACGACGCCGATCGGCTCGCTCGACGTCGCACTCAGGGTGATGCGCCGGGCGCGGACGCTGAAGGTGCCGCCGCTGCCGGGAAGTCCGGCCGGCTCCTGCAACCCGGTCACCGAGCGGGGAGCGAGCCCCTTCGGCTCCGCGTCGGGGTCGGACGCGGCCGCCGACATCGACGGCGACGGCGTGGGACGGCTCAGCCCGGGGCGCTCGACGCCCTGGTCGTCGGCGGCTGCGGCGTCGCGACCGCCCGCGCCGGACCCGCCCATCGGCACCAGCAGGGCCGCCAGCAGGGCCAGCCCTGCCAGGAACCCCACCACCACGAAGGGGTGCCGTCGTATCGCGTCCACGGCTGCACAACGAGGGAGGCGGCACCGGGTTAGGCCGAGCGCCCTGGCGCGGCGCCTCCCAGGACGCGTCGTGGAGGGGTCTCTGTTTCACTGGAGGCATGCGCCCCGTCCCTCTCTCGCCCCACGCCCGTCAGGCCGCCCTCGACGCGATGGAGGCCGCCCCGCTCGACGTCCTGGTCATCGGGGGAGGAGTCGTCGGCGCCGGCGCCGCCCTCGACGCCGCCACCCGCGGTCTCTCGGTCGGTCTGGTCGAGGCGCGCGACTTCGCGTCGGGCACGTCGAGCCGGTCCAGCAAGCTCATGCACGGCGGCCTGCGCTACCTGGAGATGCTCGACTTCCGGCTCGTCGCCGAGGCCCTGAAGGAACGCGGGCTGAACCTGCAGAAGCTCGCGCCGCACCTCGTGCAGGAGGTGGCCTTCCTGTACCCGCTGCAGCACCGCGGCTGGGAGCGCTTCTACGCCGGGTCCGGCGTCGCGCTCTACGACGCGATGAGCAAGGCGTCCGGCTACGGCAAGGGCGTGCCGCTGCACCGCCACCACACCCGCCGCGGGGCGCGCAAGATCTTCCCCGGCCTGCGCAAGGACGCGCTCGTCGGCGCGCTCCGCTACTACGACGCCCAGGTCGACGACGCCCGCCACACGATGTTCCTCGCCCGCACGTCCGCCGCCTACGGCGCGCACGTCGCCAGCCGGACCCGCGTCGTCGACCTGCTCCGCGAGGGCGGTCGCGTGGTCGGCGCCCGCCTCAAGGACCTCGAGTCCGGGCGCGAGCTCGACGTCCGCGCGTCGGTGGTGCTCAACGCGACCGGCGTCTGGACCGACGAGACGCAGGGGATGGCCGCCGAGCGCGGCCAGTTCCACGTGCGCGCGTCCAAGGGCATCCACCTCGTCGTGCCGCGCGACCGCATCCGCGGCGAGGGCGGGCTCATCCTGCGCACCGAGAAGTCCGTGCTCTTCGTCATCCCGTGGGGCCGGCACTGGATCATCGGCACCACCGACACCGACTGGGACCTCTCGAAGGACCATCCGGCGGCCAGCCGCAACGACATCGACTACCTCCTCGAGCACGTCAACCGCGTGCTGGTCGAGCCGCTGACTCACGCCGACGTCGAGGGCGTCTACGCGGGCCTGCGGCCGCTGCTGGCGGGCGAGGACGAGGCCACCAGCAAGCTCTCGCGCGAGCACGCCGTCTCCACCAGCGTCAAGGGCCTCGTGGTGATCGCGGGCGGCAAGTACACGACGTACCGGGTGATGGCCAAGGACGCCGTCGACGCTGCCGTGCACAGCATGACCCGCCAGCTCGACCGCGTCGTCCCGGCGTCGTGCACCGAGGACGTGCCGTTGCTCGGCGCCGACGGCTTCGAGGCGCTCTGGAACCAGCGGCACCGTTTGGCCGCCGACAGCGGACTCTCCGTCGCGCGCATCGAGCACCTGCTGCGACGCTACGGGTCCCTCGTCGTCGAGGTGCTCGACCTCGTCACCACCGACCCGACGCTCGGCGAGCCCCTCGGCGGCGCCGACGACTACCTGCGCGCCGAGGTCGTCTACGGCACGACCCACGAGGGCGCGCGTCACCTCGACGACGTCATCGCCCGTCGCACCCGCATCTCCATCGAGACGTTCGACCGCGGCACCGAGGTGGCCCGCGAGGTCGCCGACCTCATGGGCGACGCGCTCGGGTGGACGAGCGAGCAGCGCGACGTCGAGGTCGAGCACTACCTCAAGCGGGTCGCCGCCGAGCGCGAGTCGCAGACCATGCCCGACGACGAGACGGCCGACGCCGCCCGCATGGGGGCTCCTGACGTCGTGCCGGTCGCCACCGCCGACACGCCGTGATGCACGACCCGCCGCCGGGCGCCCTCGACGACGTGGGTGACCTGGAGGACGACCCGGGACCCTCGCCGCTCGTGCGGACGCTGCGCCCCGTGCTCATCACGGCCGTCCTCGCCGTCCTCGTGCTCGGCGGGTTCGCCCTCGCGTCGCACCTGTGGGGCGACACCCGCACCGAGACCGGCGAGCTCGACCTGGAGGGCTCCGGACTCCTGCGGCTGCAGGCCGGGCCGACCGACGTGCGGGTCGTGCAGGGCGACGTCACGGTGCCTCGGTACGTGGCGCGCGTGACGAGCGGACTGTTCGACACGCACTTCGAGGTCGAGCGGGTGGGCGGGGCGACCCGGCTCGAGGCCGCGTGCCGCCCCCTCCTGAGCCCGGGCTGCGGCGTCGACGTGACGATCACGGTGCCCGAGGGCACGGCCGTCGACCTCCTGACCGGGTCCGGCGACGTCGACGTCTCGGGACTCGACGGGGCGGTGGCCGTGCGGACCGGGTCGGGCGACGTGGAGGTCGAGCGGCTGCGCACCCAGGACCTCACCGTCCGCAGCAACTCGGGCGACGTCGAGGCGACCTTCGCCCGCCCGCCGTTCGCCGTCAAGGTCGCCACCGGCAGCGGCGACGTCGACCTCGGCCTCCCGCAGACACGCACGCCCTACGCCGTCGACGCACGCAGCGAGTCCGGCGAGGTCGACGACGCCATCCCCGCCACCGACGCGCAGGACGCCCGCGTCGTGCGCGTCAGGACGCAGGCCGGCGACGTCGAGGTCGAGCAGGACGGGTCGTAGGGGGCTGCGGGCTCAGCTCCTCGTCGACCTGCTGGTGCGCTGCCTGCGGGGGTCTCGTCTTCTTGGTGCGCTGCTGCCGGGGGTCTCTTCTTGCTGGTGCGCTGCCTCGGCTTTCGTCGGGTGTGGTCTCCGAAAGGGCCTCGACCGGGCGGCTGGCGGCCGCGCTGGTCTGGGATCTCGGGCTGCGGCTCCTGCTGGGGGCGCAAGGATCGGCGTTCGTGCGTGAGACTCCGAGGCTTCTGCGTTAGCCACGGGATCCCGTCACCAACGCAGAAGTGTTCGACCTCAGGCGCGCGAAGGCAGATTCCTGCGTCCTACGCGAGCTGCAGCCCGAGAACCCGAGCCGCCGCCCTTCCAGCCGCCCGGTCGAGGCCCTTGCGGAGCGCAGGACGAGTCGAAGCCGCGCCGACGCCGCCCCACTCGACTGAGAAGCCGCGCCAACGCAGCCCCAGGTCGAGCGAGAACCGCCCCTGAACGCGACGACGCCCCCACCGCACGCGGTGGGGGCGTCGTGTGACTCGTCAGGGTGACGAGCTGAGATCAGAGCGGGCGGATGTTGGCCGCCTGCAGGCCCTTCTGGCCCTGCTCGACGTCGAACTCGACCTTCTGGTTCTCCTCGAGCGAGCGGTAGCCGCTCGCCTGGATGGCGCTGAAGTGGGCGAAGACGTCCTCGCCACCCTGGTCGGGGGCGATGAAGCCGAAGCCCTTGTCAGCGTTGAACCACTTCACAGTTCCGGTAGCCATATGTTTCTCCTTCGGTGGTGCGCATGCGCGTGTCGCATGCGACGGGTGTCGCGACGCGCATCAACCGGGAGAAGCTGGAGCGACCGGGGGGACCCGGGCGCTCGATCTTTCTGGCACAACAAACGCCTACAACTAACGCCCACCCTACACGTCCGGACGAGGACGACACACCCCGTCGTCCGGCGGGTCCGTCGGGGACGGCGCGCGGGTGTCGGCGCAGCATCCGCGGAGCCCGTGAGGGCGGCGGCAGACCGCCCGGGAACGGACGAGGCGCGACCCGCGCCGAGGTGGACACCTCGGGCGGCTCGCGCCTCGGTCACATGGGGTGGACGACGGGACTTGAACCCGCGGCCACCGGCACCACAAGCCGGTGCTCTACCAACTGAGCTACGCCCACCATGCGTGGCGGCAGGCCGTCACGACGCGGACGATCATAGCCCACGTCGCGCGCGGCCCCGCCGGTGCCCCGTCACGACTCCTCGGAGCCCTCCAGACGGCCGAGGGTCGAGCTGGCCGCGACCTCGGCGGCGATCGCACGGGCCGCCTCCGTCTCCGGCCCAGGATCGCCGACGAACACGGCGCGGCGGTAGTAGCGCAGCTCGTCGATGCTCTCGGCGATGTCGGCCAGCGCACGGTGGTGCCCGGCCTTCGCGGGAGCCGCGAAGTAGGCGCGCGGGAACCACTGGCGGGCGAGCTCCTTGATCGACGACACGTCGATGACGCGGTAGTGCAGGAAGCCCTCCAGCTCGACCATGTCGCGGGCGAGGAACGTCCGGTCGGTGCCGACCGTGTTGCCCGCGAGCGGCGCCTTGCGCGGCTCCTTCACGTGCTCGCGGACGTAGGCGAGCACCTGCTCCTCGGCGTCGCGCAGCGTCGTGCCGGCCTCGAGCTCGGTGATCAGCCCGGAGGCGGTGTGCATGCGCGTCACCACGTCGTTCATCTGCTCCAGCGCCTGCGCCGGGGGCTTGATGACGAGGTCGACGCCCTGCCCCAGCACGTTGAGCTCGTAGTCGGTGACGAGCGCCGCCACCTCCACCAACGCGTCGGTCTCGAGGGAGAGCCCGGTCATCTCGCAGTCGATCCACACCAGTCTGTCGTTCACGCGACCGACCCTAGGCCACCGTGACAGCCCCAGCCGCCCAGCCCGGGTAGCCTTCCAGGGAACCGACGGGGCGCGGTCTTCGTTGTGCCCCTCGAACGACGGGCGCACGCGTCCCGTCCTGTCCCAGACGCCGCACAGGAGCCAGACCACGTGAGCAACGACCGCAAGCAGCGAGCCGAGCAGATGCGCAAGGAGCGCGAGAAGGCCGACAAGCGCCAGCGCAACGTCATCACGATCGCGATCGTGGCCGTCGTCATCGCCCTCGTCGGCGTCGGCGGCTACGCCGTGAAGTCGACGGCCGACAAGAACGCCAAGAGCACCGACCTCGTCGCGCCGAAGAACACGAAGGACTACGGCATCGTCTACGACCAGGCGGCCGCCGAGTCCGCCGACGGCGGCGCCTCCGACGGTGGCGCCGCCTCCGGCGACGCCAAGCCGGTCAGCGTCGAGGTGTACGAGGACTTCCAGTGCCCCGTGTGCCAGCAGTTCGAGCAGGTCGCCGGCCCGATGCTGAAGCAGCAGGTGGCCTCCGGCGAGATCGCGCTCACCTACAAGCCGTTCTCCTTCCTCGACGAGAACGGCGGCAGCACCAACGACTACTCCAAGCGCGCCACCAACGCCGCGCTCTGCGCCCTCGACGCGGGCGGCGTCGACGACTACGTCAAGGTCCACGACTTCCTGTACGCCAACCAGCCGCAGGAGGGCACGGCCGGACCCGAGAACGCCAAGCTCGTGGAGGACCTCAAGAGCCTCGGCATCACCGGCGCGGGCATCGACTCGTGCGTGAAGTCCGAGAAGTTCGTCCCGTGGGTCGTCAAGGCCAAGGAGGTCGCGCAGGACAGCGACCGCGAGATCAGCGGCACGCCGACGGTGTTCGTCGACGGCAAGAAGCTCGACGACTTCAGCCCCGCCACGATCCAGAAGGCGGTCGAGGAGGCCAAGGCCTGACCCGGCTTCTCCCGCGCACGGCCCTCGCACCCTCGGTGCGGGGGCCGTGTCACGTCAGCAGCAGGCCCAGCCACGCCGCCGCGACGCACACGACGGCGGTGCCCACCGCGTGGGCGACGGCCCGGCCGCCCCGGCCGCGGAGCGCCAGGCGGGCGGAGTCGAGGCTCGCGGTGCTGAACGTCGTGTAGCCGCCGAGGAACCCCGTGGCCACGACCGTCCGGGCGGCGCCGTCGTCGAGCAGCCCGACGGCCAGCCCGATGAGGAACGACCCGGTGACGTTCACCGCGACGATGCCCCACGGGAACCGCCCGGACGAGCGCTGGCCGACCCAGGTGTCGACGAGCAGCCGCAGCACCGAGCCCGCGCCGCCGGCGACCGCCACCGCACCGGCGAGCAGCGCGCCTGTCACCGTGCACCCCGGACCCGCAGGGCGCGGCCGACGGCGAGCCCGCCCACCGACGCCGCGAAGCCGCCCGCGACGGTCGCCAGGAGGTAGACGAGGGCGTCGGCGGGTCGCCCGTCGGCGAGCAGGCCCTGGGTGTCCAGAGCGAAGGCGCTGTAGGTCGTGAAGCCGCCCATCAGGCCGGTGCCGAGCAGCAGGCGGGTGCGCGACGAGGCGACGGTGGCGGTCAGGACGCCGAGCAGGAACGCCCCGAGCAGGTTGACGCCGAGGATGCCGACCGGCAGTCCGTCGACCGGGTCGACGGACGCGGCCACGCCGTAACGGACCAGCGTGCCGACCGCTCCGCCGGCGGCCACCAGCGCCACTGCGTCCGGACGTGGCCAGGTCGTCGCCATGCTCGGACTCTACGACCCGCGGATAGGTTCGTCCCATGGACGTCTCACGGCTCGTGCTCGGCACCATGTACCTCGGCACCCGGACGGACGAGGCGACGTCGCGGGCGCTGCTCGACCGCTTCCTCGACGCCGGCGGACGCACCCTCGACACCGCCAACTGCTACGCCTTCTGGGTCGACCCGAGCGGGCACGGGGGAGCGAGCGAGCGCGTCATCGGCGGCTGGCTCGCGGCGGAGCCGTCGCGTCGCGACCGGGTCGAGCTGGCCACGAAGGTCGGTGTCGAGCCGCTCGACGTGCCCCGCGCGGACGGCCACACCGTTGAGGGGCTCTCGGGCGAGGTCGTGCGAGCCGGCTGCGAGGCGAGCCTGCGTCGCCTCGGCGTCGACGTGATCGACCTGTACTGGGCGCACGGGGAGGACCGGGGGACGCCGCTGGAGGAGACGGTGGAGGCGTTCGGCGCGTTGGTCGCCGCCGGCGCGGTGCGACGGCTGGGCGTCTCCAACCACCCGACCTGGCGGGTCGAGCGGGGCCGAGCCCTCGCCGAGGCGCGCGGGCTCGAGCCGTGGACGGCCCTGCAGCTCACGACGTCGTACGTGCACCCGCGGCCCGGCGCGGCGGTGGAGGGCAAGGACCACCGGTTCGGCTTCGTCACCGACGAGACCGTCGACTACGTCAGCGAGCACCCCGACCTCGAGCTGTGGGCGTACTCGCCGCTCGTGCAGGGCGCGTACGACCGGCCCGACCGTCCGTTCCCGCAGGCCTACCGGCATCCGGGCACGGAGCGACGTCTGGCGGTGCTGGACGACGTCGCACAGGCGCACGGCGTGGCGCGGTCGGTCGTCGTGCTGGCCTGGCTGCTGGCCTCGCGGCCCGAGGTGCGTCCGATCCTCGGCGTCAGCTCGGTGGAGCAGCTCGAGTCGGCCCTGCGCGTCGCCGACGTCGACCTCGCGCCCGACGAGCTCGCCGCCCTCGACGCCCCTGCGTGACGAGACGAGTCTGTGACGCGGGGATGAGAAGGGGTTCTGCTCTTCGATCTGAGCACCCGGGGAGGACTCGGTGTGAGCGCCCCCGGCAGGAATCGAACCTGCGACCCGAAGATTAGAAGGCTTCTGCTCTATCCATCTGAGCTACGGGGGCCCGCCCCCACCCTAGTGCCACCGAATCGGGGGGACGTGACGCGTGCCGTGGGGCGCGGGGCGACGCGTTCCCCTAGGCTCCGGGGGGTGAGCCAGCCACACGCGCAGGAGGCCGCGCCGGAGGTGGCGGGCCGCGGGACGATCCCCCGACGGATGCCCCGGTACGTCGAGCGTCCGCGTCAGCGGGGACGCACCGTGCTGATCGTGCTCACGGGCATCGGCGTGGCACTGGGCCTGGTCGAGGTCGTCGTGGTCGCCGCGGGTGCGGAGGCGCTCGAGGGCGCGCGCCTGGCCATCATCTACGCGCTGGTGCCGCTGCCGGTGCTGTGGTTCGTGTACTGGTGGCTCGACCGCTACGAGCCGGAGCCGCGTCGCTACAAGGTGGCCGCGTTCGTGTGGGGCGGTGTCGGCGCGGTCGGCATCGCGCTCGCCGTCCAGGTGCTGCTGGGGGAGACGACCGACCTGACGCAGAAGGAGCTGGCGACGTTCGTCGCCCCGGCGAGCGAGGAGCCCGCCAAGGGGTTGTTCCTGCTCCTGACGTTCCTGCGCTGGCGCCGCATCATCGACGGGTTCCTGGACGGCCTGATCGTGGCCGGTCTCGTGGGTCTGGGCTTCGCGTTCGTCGAGAACATCGGCTACTACGCGCTCAGCTACGCCGGCGGACCCGACGTGCCGATCGCCGGCGCCGAGGGTGCGGCCGGGACGTTCGTCGTCCGCGGGATCGCCAGCCCGTTCGCCCACCCGCTCTTCCTGTCGGCGTTCGGCATCGCGCTCGGCCTGGCCGTCGGCATCCGCTCGAAGGTGCTGAAGGTGCTGGTCGGCACCCTCGGTCTCGCGATCAGCATGGCCCTGCACGGGCTCTGGAACGGGTCCGCGTCGTACTTCGGGGGCGTGGGCTTCGCGCTCACCTACGTCGCGCTGTTCGTCCTGTTCGTCACGCTCGCCGTCGTCGCGATCGTCGCGCGCTCGCGCCAGGTGCGGACCCTCGAGCGCTCGCTGTCCTACGTCGCCGAGCGCGGCTGGATCCACCCGGCGGAGATCCCCTACCTCTCGCGCTTCGGGTACCGCAAGCAGGCCCGCCGGCACGCCCGCCGTCACCACGGCCGCGTGGCCGGGCGGATCGTGCGCCGCTACCAGCGCCTCGCCACGGAGATGGCCTTCCTGCACGACGCGATCATGCGCGGCCAGACGAAGCCGCACGGCGTCGAGCGCACCTACGCGCTGCTCGACGCGATGTACGGGCTGCGACCCGCGCTCCGCTTCCCCCCGCCCCTGCCCGTCGCGCACCGACGGTGACGCGACGCGGACGCACCGTGGTCACGCAGAGTCCACTACCGTGTCCCTTGACCCCGCGGAACAGCCGCAACGACACGTCGAGACGGGAGGAGCACCGGTGCCCAGCGAACACGCCTCGGCCGAGCTGCTGGGAGCGCTGAGCAAGCTCCTCACCGACGTCACGGCGGCCCCCCTCGCGCTCGAGGTCCCGGGTGTCGACGAGGTGCGTTCCACGCGGGCCGAGATGGTCGACCAGCTGTCCGACTACGTCATCCCGCGGCTCGTGCAGCTCGAGGCTCCGCTGTTGACGGTCGTGGGCGGGTCCACGGGCGCCGGCAAGTCGACGCTGGTCAACTCGCTCGTGGGGGAGCAGGTCACCCAGTCCGGCGTCCTGCGCCCGACCACGCGCTCGCCGGTGCTGGTGCACCACCCCGACGACGCGGAGTGGTTCCAGCCCGACCGCATCCTGCCCGAGCTGCCCCGCACCAAGGCGGTCACCAACGACGTCTACGCCCTGCGCCTGGCGCCCTCCACGGGGGTCCCGCGCGGCCTGGCGATCCTCGACGCGCCAGACATCGACTCGATCGACGCGGCCAACCGCGAGCTGGCGACGCAGCTGCTCGCGGCCGCCGACCTCTGGCTGTTCGTCACCTCGGCCGCGCGCTACGCCGACCAGGTGCCGTGGGACTACCTCGGGCGCGCCGCGGAGCGCAGCACGTCGGTGGCGGTCGTCCTCGACCGCACGCACGCCGACGCGGTCGTGGAGGTGCGAGGCCACCTCGCGCGCATGATGACGTCGCGCGGGCTGTCGGACTCCCCGCTCTTCACGGTGCCGGAGTCGGCGGTCGGCGAGGACGGCCTGCTGCCGCGCGAGGCCGTCGAGCCGATCCGCGGCTGGCTGCGCGACCTCGCGGCCGACCCCGAGGGTCGATCGGCCGTCGTCTTCGGCACGCTCGACGGCGCCGTGCGCCACAACGTGCTGCGCTCGCACGTCGTCGCCGACGGGCTCGACGAGCAGCTCGCCGCCGCACGTCAGCTGCACGACGACGCCACCCGCACCTACGCCGAGGCGGTCGACCTGCTGCGCCGGGCCACCGCCGACGGCACGGTCATGCGCGGCGAGGTGCTGACCCGCTGGCAGGAGTTCGTCGGCAACGGCGAGCTGCTGCGCTCCGTCGAGGAGCGCGTGAGCCGGATCCGCGACCGGCTCGTCGACCAGGTCACCGGCAAGCGCACCCGCTCCGCGGAGGTCAGCGAGGCGGTCGAGTCGGGGCTGCAGACCCTCCTCGTGGAGCAGCTCGAGGCGGCCGCGGAGGCGGTGTACCGCTCCTGGTCCTCGGTCGGAGCCGGCCGTGCGCTGATCGCCTCCGAGCGCGGTCTCGACCGCGCCTCCCGCGACGTCCGCGTCAAGGCCGAGCGCCTCGTCCGCGACTGGCAGGCTGAGGTGCTCGAGCTCGTCCGCGCCGAGGGCTCTGACAAGCGCCTCACCGCGAAGTTCCTCGCCTTCGGCGTCAACGGCATCGGCGTCGCGCTCATGGTGCTGGTGTTCGTCAGCGGCTCCGCGGGTCTCACCGGCGCCGAGGTCGGCGTCGCCGGCGGCACCGCCGTCGTCGCCCAGAAGCTGCTCGAGGCGATCTTCGGCGACCAGGCAGTCCGCCGCCTCGCCGAGCGCGCCCACACGTCGCTGGTCGCCGCGGTCGAGGCGCTCGCGACGGCGGAGAGCCGGCGCTACCTCGACCTCGTGAGCGACCCCGCCCTGATCGAGGCCTCCCAGGCCCGGCTGCGCGACGCCGCGCGCCGGGCCGAGTACGCACGTCACATCGACTTCCTGGACGGAGAGACCGCCTCATGAGCGAGCGCCCCGGACCTGTCGCGCGCGCGACCTCGGCGCTGTTCGGCGGCGAGCGCAACGACGTCGCCGCCCGCCTCGACGGCCTCGGCGAGGCGGTCGAGGCCGCCCGGGGCCGTCTCGACGACACCCTGCTGGAC
>NZ_LUNF01000241.1:0-5580 GCF_001626145.1 Aeromicrobium sp. REDSEA-S32_B7 | reverse complement strand
CGCACGTGCACCTCGCCGACAGCACGGGATCGCCGAAGGACGAGCACCTGGTTCCCGGCCGGGGCACGCAGCCGTGCGCGGAGTTCCTGCACGAGGTGGCGGCCTCGTCGTTCTCGGGCGAGGTCGTGGTCGAGGTCAGCACCCGCAAGGCGGCCGACCTGCAGGAGCGCGAGGCCGACCTGCTCGAGGCGCTCGCGTTCGCCCGCGAGCACGCCGCCCGCTGACCCACGACCCCCGCCCTCACCGCCGCTGGGTGTGACGTCTGCGGGGTGGATCGGTCGATCCCACCCCCGAAACGTCACGCTCAGCGGGAGGGGGCGGAAAAAGGGGTGTGGGGTGGGCGGCCCGTCGGGCAGGATGCGGGCATGATCACCGTCGACCAGCTGCTCGCCTTCGGCGTCGCCGCGCTCGTCCTCATCGCGATCCCGGGCCCGAGCGTCGTGTTCGTCATCGGTCGCGCCCTCGCCTACGGTCGCGCGGTCGCGCTCGTGACCGTCCTCGGGAACTCGCTCGGCCTGCTCGTCATCGTGCTGCTCGTGACCGCGGGCCTGTCGGTGCTGCTGGAGCGGTCCATCCTGGCGTTCACCGTCGTCAAGCTGGCCGGTGCGGCCTACCTGGTGTGGCTCGGCGTGCAGGCCGTCCGCCACCGCAAGCAGCTCTCGATGACCGACGTCGACGGCACCGCGACCCGCGCCCCGCTGTCGCTGCCGACGGCCCTGCGCCAGGGGTTCGTGGTGGGGCTCACCAACCCGAAGGCCTTCATGATCTTCGCCGCCGTGCTGCCGCAGTTCGTCGACCGCGGCGCGGGCCACGTGCCGGTGCAGATGCTGCTGCTCGGACTCGTCGCCTTCGCGATCGGCCTGGTCAGCGACGGTGTGTGGGCGGTCGTGGCCAGTGCGCTGCGCGGCTGGTTCGCCCGCTCGCCCCGCCGCGGCGAGGCCGTCGGCGCCCTGGGTGGAGCATCGATGGTCGGGCTCGGCGTCGCCCTCGCCGTGACGGGTCACCGGAAGTAGGGACCCGCTCGACCTAGGCCGCCGGCGCCGACCTCCCGAGCCGTCCGGCCAGCACCGAGCCGACCACGAGCTGCATCTGGTGGTAGATCATCAGCGGCAGCACCACGAAGGCCACGACGTCGCTCGGGAAGAGCACCGTGGCCATCGGCAGCCCGCTCGCGAGGCTCTTGTTGCTCCCGCAGAACAGGAGCGCCACCCGGTCGCCGCGGTCGAACCCGACCAGCCGGCCCCACGCGGTGCACCACGCGAGCCCCAGGGCGAGGAGGGCAGCCGCCAGCACGGCCACGACCGCGAAGTCGTGCAGCGGGACGGCCGACCAGATCCCGGCCTCGGTGCCCTCGCTGAACGCGACGTAGACGATCAGCAGGATGGTCGACCGGTCGAAGCGCTTCAGGCCCTTGTCGTGGCGCTCGACCCACGCCCCCACGAGCGGACGCAGCAGCTGCCCGAGCGCGAAGGGGGCCAGCAGCTGGAGCACGATGCGCAGCACCGACCCGGCGTCGACACGTGCCTCGCCGCCCATCAGGAGCGCGACGAGCAGCGGCGTCAGGAGCACGCCCAGCAGGTTCGACGTCGACGCGCTGACGACCGCCGCCGCGACGTTGCCGCCCGCGAGCCGCGTGTAGACCACGCAGCCCTGCACGGTCGACGGCACCAGGGTGAGCAGCAGCAGCCCCGCGGCGAGCTGCGGTGCGAGCCAGGAGTCCGGGAGCAGCCGCGTGCCGAGACCGAGCACCGGGAACACCACGAACGTGATGCTGAGGATGCTCAGCTGGAGCCGCCAGTGCTTCAGGTTGCGTACCGTCTCGGCCGTCGAGAGGCGTGCGCCGTAGAGGAAGAAGAGCAGCCCGATGCCGACGGTCGAGACCGTGCGCACGACCTCGAACGTCGTGCCCGTGGCCGGCAGGAACGAGCCGAGGGCCGCGGCGCCGAGCAGGAGCACGAGGAACGGGTCGATGCGGCGCACGGCCCGACGGTACGCCCGCGCCCGGCGGCGACCGCTGCGCGGCCTAGGGTGGCGCCATGAGCGGCACGACGACGGACCTCCAGACCGGTGGCCCCCACTCCGGCGGTACCGACCCCGACCGCATCGCCATCCTGGGCGGCGGGGTGATGGGCGAGACGCTGCTGTCGGCGTTCGTCGCGTCGGTCGAGGAGCGCGCGGCCGACCTGCGCGCCCGCTACGGCGTGCAGACCACCGACCCCGCCACGGCCGTCCAGCGCGCCGCCGTCGTGCTCGTGGTCGTCAAGCCGCAGGACGTCGCGGCGATCGTGCAGGACGTCGCCCCCCACGTCGACCCTGCGGCCACCGTGCTCTCCCTCGCGGCGGGCGTGCGCATCGCCGCCTACGAGGACGCCCTGGCCGACGGCGTCGCCGTGGTCCGCGCGATGCCGAACACTCCTGCGGTGGTCGGGGAGGGGATGTTCGGCGTCTCGCCCGGACGCGCGTGCGACGAGGAGCGGCTGGCCGCGGTCGTGGCGTTGCTGGAGACCGGTGGCCGCGTGGCGGTCGTGCCCGAGGAGCAGCAGGACGCCGTCACGGCCGTCTCCGGCTCGGGCCCGGCCTACGTGTTCTACCTGGCGGAGGCGATGATCGACGCCGGCGTCGACGCCGGGCTCGACCGCGAGACGGCGCGCACGCTGACGGAGCAGACGCTGCGCGGCGCTGCGGCGCTGCTCGCCGACTCCGACGACGAGCCCGCGGAGCTGCGGCGTCGGGTCACGTCGCCGAACGGGACGACGCACGCCGCGATCACCACCTTCGACGAGCACGGGGTCGACGAGGGCCTGCGCGCGGGCGTGCGGGCGGCGGCGCGACGCTCGGCCGAGCTGTCGGGGTCGTAGGCTTCGACCATGCCGGACCGCGCCCCGCACGGACCCGCCGACGAGGCGGAGCAGACCCCTGGCCAGGCCACAGGGGGGCCCTGCCTCGTCTTCGACGACCGTCTCACCGGCTACGACTTCGGAGCCGCGCACCCGATGGCGCCGGTGCGCGTCGACCTGACGATGGTGCTCGCGGGCGAGCTCGGCGTGCTCGACCACCTCGAGGTCGTCGGTGCCGAGCCGGCCACCGACGAGCAGCTCTGCACCGTGCACACGCCCGTCTACGTCGAGAAGGTGCGCAAGCTGTCGGTGCACCCCACCCACGCCGACCCCAGCGTCGGGCTGGGCACCGAGGACAACCCCGTCTTCGGCGGCATGCACGACGCCAGCGCGCTGATCGCCGGCGCCACGCTCGAGGCCGTACGGCGCGTGTGGACCGGGCAGAACACGCACGCCGTCAACGTCTCGGGCGGCCTGCACCACGCCATGCCCGGCTCGGCGAGCGGCTTCTGCATCTACAACGACCTCGGCGTCGGCATCGCCTGGCTGCTGGCCCAGGGTGCGCAGAAGGTCGTCTACCTCGACGTCGACGCGCACCACGGCGACGGCGTCCAGGCGATGTTCTACGACGACCCGCGGGTGCTCACGATCTCGATCCACGAGGGCCCGCAGTCGCGTCGTGCCCGACGTGATCCGCGAGTTCGGCCCGGAGATCATCATCAGCCAGCACGGCTGCGACTCCCACATGGACGACCCGCTCACCAACCTCATGCTCAGCGTCGACGGCCAGCGCGCGTCGTACCTCGCCATCCGCGACCTCGCGCGCGAGGTGTGCGGCGGCCGGTGGGTCGCCACCGGTGGCGGAGGCTACGCCGTGACCGAGGTCGTGCCGCGGGCGTGGACGCACCTGCTGGGCATCGTCGCCGACCACGACGTCGACCCGGAGGCCGCCACCTCGCAGGGCTGGCGCGACCACGTCGAGCGGCTGCGGGGCGTGCGCGCGCCGCAGCGGATGACCGACGGACGCTCGGCCTCGTTCCGCGCCTGGGAGATGGGCTACGACCCGGCCAGCTGGCTCGACCGCAACATCCTCGCGGCACGCACCGACACCTTCCCGCTGCTCGGTCTCGACCCGCACCTCTGACCATCGGGGGCACGTCCACCCGGTCCTGGACCCGGGCCGGACGTCCCGATCACACGGGTCTCGTGGAACTCGTTCCGTCTCGGCTATCCCTGGAGCCCCAGGAGGCACTACGCTGCGAGCACGAGCCGCGCCGACTCCCGGAGGGGAAGCCGGGGGTGCGCGGTGCCCTGGAAGAGGTGAGGACCATGACTGCAGGAACGACCTTCCTGACCGTCGCGGAGGTTGCTGCGCAGATGCGCGTCTCCAAGATGACCGTGTACCGGCTCGTCCACAACGGCGAGCTGGAGGCCCTGCGCGTGGGCCGGAGCTTCCGCGTGCCCGAGCAGGCGGTGCGCGAGTACCTCCAGAAGTCGTTCTACGAGGCCGGCTGAGTCGGTCCGTCCACCGTCGCGTAGGCTGGTCCTCCGCCAGTACCGCACCGAGTAGAGGTTTGTTTCGTGGGTTCAGTCATCAAGAAGCGTCGTAAGCGGATGTCGAAGAAGAAGCACCGCAAGATGCTCAAGCGCACCCGCGTCCAGCGCCGCAAGCTCGGCAAGTAGGCCCCATGGGGCGGGTCGTCCTCGTCACGGGGGTCTCCGGGACCCTCGCGTCGCGCGTCTCGCGACACCTGGCCGAGCTCGGCGCGTCCGCCGGCATCGACCGGGTGGTCGGGATCGACCTGCGTCCCCCCGTCGGTGACCTCGGCGGCGTCAAGTTCGTCCGCGCCGACATCCGCACCCCGGTGGTGGCCAAGGTCATCGCCGTCGAGGACGTCGACACCGTCGTCCACCTCGACCTCGCCCCCGCGAGCCACCGCTTCGGCGGTGGTGGCGGCGTCAAGGAGCGCAACGTCATCGGCACGATGCAGCTGCTCGCCGCGTGCCAGCGGTCCGCGACCGTCTCCAAGCTGGTCGTCGGCTCGTCCGCGGCCGTCTACGGCTCCTCCTCGCGCGACCCCGCGCTGTTCCGCGAGTCCGACTCCGCCCGCGGCGGCGTCCGCACCGGGTTCCCGAAGGACGTCGTCGAGGCCGAGTCGTACGTGCGTGGCTTCAGCCGACGTCGCCCCGAGATCCTCATCACGACGCTGCGCGCCGCGCAGACCCTGCACCCGCAGATCGAGAGCCCGTTGCACAGCTACCTGCGCAACCCGCTGCTGCCGTCGGTGCTCGGGTTCGACCCGCGCCTGCAGTTCCTGTCGCTGCACGACACCCTGGAGATCATCGCCGAGGCGGTGACGAAGGATCGTCCGGGCACCTTCAACGCGGCCGGGCCCGGTGTCCTGCTGCTGTCGCAGATCGCCCGACGCCTCGGCAAGCCCACCGTCCCGCTGCCGGCGATCGGCTTCGGTGCCGCCGCCGCACGGGTCGTGCGCAGCATGGGCGGGGAGATCTCGCCCGACCTGCACCGTCTGCTCATGCACGGTCGGGCCGTCGACATCTCCGCCCTGCGCGACATCTTCGGGTACGAGCCGACGGCCACCACCGAGGAGGTGTTCGAGGAGTTCCGGGCCGCGCAGCGACCCGGGGTCCTGGCACGTCTGGGAGGTCACGGATGAACGACGAACGTCGCACCATCGGCACCGACGGCGCCGCGGGCCGGGGCACCCGCGGGGGTTCACCG
>NZ_LUNF01000240.1:0-4546 GCF_001626145.1 Aeromicrobium sp. REDSEA-S32_B7 | reverse complement strand
CTACGACGGTGTGCACAAGCACCGCACGGTCGTCGGCCGGCACGCCCGCACGGGCTCGGACAACGTGTTCGTGGCACCTGTGACGATCGGCGACGGAGCCTTCACCGGGGCCGGGACGATCGTCCGCGAGGACGTCCCGCCGGGGGCGCTGGCCGTGAGCTCGGGGTCACAGAGGACCATAGACGGGTGGGTGCAGCGCAAGCGGCCGGGCACCCCCTCCGCCGACGCCGCTGCCCCTGTCGACGACCCCGCCGAGGAGACCGCCGGTGAGTGACCTGCTCAAGAAGACGCCGACCAAGAAGATCATGCTCTTCTCGGGTCGTGCTCACCCCGTGCTCGCCGAGGAGGTCGCGAACCTGCTCGAGGTGCCGCTGGTGCCCACGACGGCGTACGACTTCGCCAACGGCGAGATCTACGTCCGCTTCGACGAGTCGGTCCGCGGCAGCGACGCCTTCGTCATCCAGAGCCACTCTGCGCCGATCAACGAGGCGATCATGGAGCAGCTCATCATGATCGACGCCCTCAAGCGCGCGTCGGCCAAGCGCATCACGGTGATCCTGCCGTTCTACGGCTACGCCCGCCAGGACAAGAAGCACCTGGGTCGCGAGCCGATCTCGGCGCGCCTCATGGCCGACCTGTTCACTGCTGCCGGCGCCGACCGGCTGATGACCGTCGACCTGCACACCGCGCAGATCCAGGGCTACTTCGACGGCCCGGTCGACCACCTGCTGGCCATGCCGATCCTCACCCGCTACGTCAAGAACAACTACGGCGACCAGCCGCTCGCGGTCGTCTCGCCCGACGCGGGCCGCATCAAGGTGGCGGAGTCGTGGGCCAACGCCCTCGGCGGTGCGCCGCTGGCGTTCATCCACAAGACCCGCGACCCGCGTCGCCCCAACGAGTCCAAGGCCAACCGCGTGGTCGGCGAGGTCGAGGGTCGCACCTGCATCCTCGTCGACGACCTCATCGACACCGGCGGCACGATCGTCCAGGCGGCCGAGGCGCTCAAGGCCGACGGCGCCGCCGACGTGATCATCGCCGCGACGCACGCCGTGTTCTCCGGGCCGGCCGTCGACCGGCTCAAGAACTCGGTCGCGCGCGAGGTCGTCGTCACCAACACGCTGCCGCTGTCGGACGAGCAGCGCTTCGACTCGCTGACCGTGCTCTCCATCGCGCCGCTGCTGGCCCAGGCCACCGCCGCCGTGTTCGAGGACGGCTCGGTCACCAGCCTGTTCAGCTGACCACCGCACGACGAGGGGCCCCGGCACACGTGCCGGGGCCCCTCGTCGTGGTGCTACGTCGTGGTGCTGCTTGGTCGAGCTGCGGTCAGCCGGCGGTCGGCGTGGGGGAGACGGTCGGCGTCGGCGAGGCGGTCGGGCTCGGCGTGGCCGTGGGGGTAGGCGAGGTGGTCGGCGTGGGCGTCGGGGTGGGCGTGGGCGCGGGAGCCCCGTCGCGGACGAGTCCGAAGGCACCGCCGGAGGGTGCGTTCACGCTGCGGCACGGCCCGCCGTCCACGGTCGGCTGGGCGGCCGAGACGACGGTGCCGATCTTCGAGCCGAGGCCGGAGACGGTGAGCTTGTGGTACTTCTGGCCCTTGATGGGCTGCTCGACCTGCAGCACGAGCGTCAGCCAGCAGCTCTTGGTGGGCAGGGTGCCACCGAGCCGGAACACCCCGTCGGCCTCGCTGGTCGCGGACCCGATGCGCGTGCCGTTGTCGTCGAAGAGCAGGGCCTTGACGCCGGCGAGCGGCTCGTTCGACGTGGCGTCCTTGACCTGACCGATGAGCCGGCCGCCGACGCGGGTGAGTCGGGCGGACGTGGCGGTGGTGCTGCCGGAGCGGACGCTCCCTGCGAGGTGGACGCGGGCCCCGGCGTAGCCCTGCACGCCCGGGATGATCGCGTCGTACCGGCCCGGGGCCAGACCCTTCGCGGTGAACGCGCCGCCGCGGGCGCGCACGACCCACCACTGTCCGGTCGTGCGGTTGACGAGGGTCAGGGTGACCGCCGACCGCACGCCCGACTGGCCGGCGTAGAGGTCGCCGACCAGGGTGCCGGCGCGCGTGCCGAGGGCCATGCGGACGTCGCGGTTGCGGCCCTGGCGCAGCCCGCTGACCCACAGGCTGCGGCCCACCCACTTCTGGCGGGCGTCCCAGACGAACACCGAGTAGCTGCCGGCCGGCAGGCCGCCGATCGCGAACCCGCCGCGGCGGTCGGCCGTGACGGTGTAGGCGGTGCCGTCACGCGTGACCGCGGTGACGCGGGCTCCGGCGGCCAGGACCCGACGCTTCGCCGGGCCCTTGGAGATGCGGCCGGTGATGCTCGCCCCGCGGGCCATGCTGATGTTGGCGATGGTCGTGCTGCCGCCACGCACGACGACCTTCACGTCGCGGGAGACGCGGGCGTTGACGTCCCAACGGGGGCGGCGGTCGCTCACGCGCAGGTGGTAGGTGCCGGGAGCCAGCCACGGGGTGGCGTAGCCGCCGCTCGTGCGGAACGACGTCTTCTGGCGCCACGACGCGTCGAACACGGTGACCGTGACGTCCTTGACCGGACGACCGGTACCGGCCTCGGTGATCGCACCGCGGACACGGCCGGTCTCGTCGGCCTGGACGGGGGCGACCAGACCGAGGAGCAGGGCGACGACGGCGAGGATGCCGAGCAGCAGCCGGGGTGCGGGCACCCGCGTGCGTACGTCGGACATGACGATCTCCCTCCGGAGCCGGCGGACGGCTCTCGTGTCTCCCACCGCGATCCTAGTGCGGGGCTGCGCCGCGATCCCCGGTTTCGCAGGGGCCGAAGGTCCTGGATCTGTCGGGACCGTCGGCCCGCGCGACGAGGCACCGGCCAGTATCCTCGGCGCGTGACCGGGTGCCGGTCCGAGAGGGAGGGTCGAGGTGCAGTCGTCGCACACGCGTCGCTGGGAGCTGGCCGCCGGGGTGGTCGCTGCCGCCGTGGCGGTCTCGGTCGTGCTGCACCTGCTCGGGGTCTCCCTGCCGTTCTGGCCGGCAGGGGCGCAGGGCTCGAACCCGTTCTCATCCGGCCGGGTCTACGTCGACCCGCACTCGCAGGCGCGCCAGGCGGCCGAGGCCGCGTCCGGCGACGACGCCACGGTGCTGCGCCGCGTGGCCGACACGCCCACGGCGATCTGGCTGACGCCCGAGGCGTGGCCGCAGCAGCAGGTCGAGGCGCACGTGCGGCGCATCGCGACCGCGGCGCGCGACGCCGACCGGGTGGCGCTGCTCGTCGTCTATGGCATCGCCGACCGCGACTGCCAGGGCGGTGAGTCGGCGGGCGGGCTGCCGCCGGACGCGTACCGTGACTGGGTCGGTGCCGTCGCGGACGGTGCGCGAGGCATCGGCACGACCGTGGCGGTGCTCGAGCCCGACGCCGTGGCCGACGCAGGACAGTGCGCCGACGCCGACAGCCGGCTCGCGCTGCTGCACGACGCGGTCGACACCCTCGCCGACGCGCACGTCACGACCTACGTCGACGGCGGCCACTCGGACTGGGTGGACCCCCAGGAGATGGCCTCGCGGCTCGAGCGCGCGGGCGTCGGCGACGCGCGCGGGTTCGCGACCAACGTCTCCTTCTACGCCGACGACGCCCAGGAACGGGCCTACGCAGAGGCTGTCTCGCAGGCGCTGGGCGGCAGCCACTACGTGATCGACACGGGCCGCAACGGCAACGGCGCGGACGGCGAGTGGTGCAACCCGCCGGGTCGCGCGCTGGGTCGGACGCCGGCCGCCGGGGACGGATCGCTCGACGCCTTCCTGTGGATCAAGCCGCCCGGCGAGAGCGACGGGTCGTGCAACGGCGGGCCCCCCGCGGGGCAGTGGTGGGACGAGCGCGCGCTCGACCTGGCGCGCGCCGCCGGGTGGTGACTTCGCCCCCACCGGGGACAGTTCGGTCTGCGGCGGCCCTGGTCGTTGCTACGCTCGCGGCATGGGAGAGAGTGGCGCGCCGATCGCCGTCGTCATCGAGGATGACGCGGACGTCCGGCATCTGCTCCGGACGATCCTCGTCCGGAGCGGGTTCGAGGTCGTCCTGACGAAGGACGGTCCGGAGGGTGTCGAGGCGGTGCGGGCGTACGACCCCGTGCTCACGACGCTCGACGTGAACATGCCCGGCATGGACGGGTTCGCCGCCGCCAAGCTGATCCGCGAGTTCAGTGCCACCTACATCATCATGCTCACCGGACTCGACGACGAGATCGACGTCGTGCAGGGTCTGGACTCCGGTGCCGACGACTACCTCGTGAAGCCGTTCCGGCCCCGCGAGCTGCGTGCCCGCATCGAGTCGGTCATGCGCCGACCGCGTCACCACGTCGACGTCGAGGGCTTCGAGCCCGTGCCGAACGGTGTCGCCTCGACGCCGCCGTCGGCGACGCAGGACCTCCCGCAGCAGTCGCAGGCACGTCCGGTGCCGCCTCCGGTCGAGGCACCCCCGTACGAGCGGCCCCACCAGGACGTAGCCCGGCACCAGGCGCCGGCCTCCTACCCCGTGCAGCCCGCCCGTCCCGAGCCCGCCTACCCCGAGCCGGGCTATCC
>NZ_LUNF01000024.1:0-16243 GCF_001626145.1 Aeromicrobium sp. REDSEA-S32_B7 | reverse complement strand
CCTGCCCGTCTTCATCCGTGAGGGCCTCACCGAGCCCAAGCCGGTCTCCTCCATGCCCGGCGTCGTCCAGCACACCCGCGACTCGCTGCTGGCTGCGGTCTCCGAGGCCGCCGAGCTCGGTCTCGGCGGCGTCATGCTCTTCGGCGTCCCCGAGACCAAGGACGCCACCGGGTCCGGTGCCCTGGACCCTTCCGGCGTCCTCAACCTGGCGATCACCGACGTCGTCGCCGAGGTCGTGCGGTCAGGGCTCGTGGAGAGCCGTCATCGGGGGACGGCCGTGCGGGTCGACCCGGACGGGCAGACCGTGTGGTCGATCGGCGACCCCGGCACCGTCGTGTTCCCCCGGTCGACGAACAAACCGTTCCAGGCCGCTGGTCTCGTGCGGGAGGGTCTCGACGTCGTACCCGGTCGACCCGCACGAGCACGCCGCCGTGCTGCGGGCCGGCGAGGGCCGGCTGCCGCACCGGATGGACTGCTCGGGCAAGCACGCGGCGATGCTTTTGACCTGCGTCCAGCGCGGTTGGTCCACCCACGACTACCTCGACCCCGACCACCCGGTGCAGCGGGCGATCACGGCGACCTTCACCGAGCTCGTCGGGCCGCCCGACGTGGTCGGCGTCGACGGCTGCGGCGCGCCCCTGCTGGCGACGTCGCTCGAGCGGCTGGCCCGCGGGGTCGGCCGGCTCATGAGGGCCGAGCCGGGCAGCGCCGAGCGCCGGGTGGCCGACGCGATGGTCGCGCACCCCGAGCAGGTCAGCGGCACGCGACGCCCCGACCTCGCCCTGGCGCGGGCCGTGCCGGGCTCGCTCGTGAAGTCCGGCGCCGAGAGCGTCGTCGTCGCGGGCCTCGCCGACGGTTCCGCTCTCGCGGTGAAGATCGAGGACGGCGGCGAGCGGCCGCTGTTCGTCGTGCTGCACCGCGCCCTGGAGCTGGCGGGGGTCGACGCCGACCTGCTCCGCGAGCGTCCGGTCGTCCTGGGCGGTGGACGTCCCGTCGGCGAGGTGCGCCCCGTCCTCTGACCTGACCTGACCGGACCGTGGGCGACGGCGTGTGAGACGTCTCGCATGCAACCCTGCTTGCAGATGCTTGCATTTGCAAGCAGACTGGAGACATGGCCAAGCTGCACGTGGGAGGAGCCGTCGAGACCCTCGGCGACTACCTGCGCGAGCAGCGACGCCAGGCACAGATGTCCCTGCGACAGCTGGCGGAGAAGTCCGAGGTCTCGAACCCGTACCTCAGCCAGATCGAGCGGGGCGTGCGCCGACCCTCGGCGGAGGTCCTCCAGCAGATCGCGAAGGCACTGCGCATCTCGGCCGAGTCGCTCTACGTACGAGCGGGGCTCATCGACGTCGACGAGTCCGGCGCGCGCATGGTCGAGGACGCCATCGCCCTCGACCCGCGCCTGACCGAGCGGCAGAAGACGGCACTGCTGGACATCTACCGCTCGTTCGTCGGCGCCGACGTGGCGACCGACGAGACGCTGGCCGAGACGGTCACCGAAGCCAACTCCGACACTTCATCCGAGGAGACACCCCCATGAGCATCACCGACCAGATCAACGCCCAGGTCAAGACTCTCGTCGACGAGGTCAAGAACCTCACCGAGACCCTCCGCAAGGTCGAGCTCGACGACCTCCGCTCGCAGGCCACCGGCCTCGTCGGCTCCGCCCGCGCCGAGGTCCAGGAGGGCTACGCCGAGCTCGTGCAGAAGGGCGAGGAGTTCGTCGCCCAGGCGCGCGCCCTGAAGCTCGAGGACGTCCAGAAGCGCGGCGAGAAGCTGCTCGACGCGCTGCGCAAGGACGCCAAGAAGAACATCAAGGAGGCCCGCAAGGCCGCCGAGGACGTCGCCGAGGACGTGCAGAAGCGCGCCGAGGACATCGTCGCCGACGCCCAGGCCACGGTCGCCAAGGTGACGAAGAAGGCCCCGACCACCAAGGAGCAGGCCAAGAAGGCTCCGGCCAAGACGTCGGCCGCCGCACGCTCCACCGCCACGAAGGCCACCGAGACCGCCAAGAAGGCGCCCGCGAAGACGACCTCGACCGCGAGCACCGCCAAGAAGACCGCCGCCAAGAAGACGTCGACGGCCAAGAAGACCACCGCCGCGAAGACGTCGGCCGCGAAGAAGACGACCCCGGCGAAGAAGACCTCGACCGCGGCCAAGAAGACCAGCTCGACGGCCAAGAAGACCACGTCGACGCCGGCGAAGAAGACGTCGACGGCCGCCAAGAAGACCACGTCGACGGCCAAGAAGCCCGGCGCCGGGGCCCCGCCGTTCGGCGTCTGGCGGTAGGGTCCAGACGTGTTCGAGGTCCAGTCCAGCCTGATGCTCCTGCTGTCGCTCGTGCTGTTCGCCGTCAAGGCGTTCGCGCTCGTCGACTGCGTGCTGCGCGACGCCGGACGCTTCAGCGTCGCCGACTCCCTGCCCAAGAACACCTGGCTCGTGATCCTGGGCCTCGCCGTCGTCGCGCACGCCGTCTTCTGGGCGCCGCTCTCGCTGCTCAACCTCGCCGGGACGGTCGCTGCGCTCGTCTACCTCGCGCAGCTGCGCGGCAGCCACGTCTGACGCCTGGCGTCACCAGCCCGTCGGGGCGTGACGCCCGCCACGAGGCGCGGCGCAGGTTCGCCATCGCGCGTCGTCCTCGGTATGGTCGAAAGGTTTTCCCACGCACCTACCCGTGCGGGGCGACCGGACGAACGTACGACGACCGAGCTGACGACGACTTCACCGAGGGAAGAGGTGGTGCCTCATGAGTACCCGCACCGAGCACGAGCATGCGCCGCAGGCGCGATGGCGGACCAGGATCGACCCCGTGGTCTTCGGGGTGACGGGCGCGGTCGCGATCGCCTTCGTCGTGTGGGGCCTGGTGAGCACCGACGGGCTCAAGGCGGCCTCCGACGCCTCCCGCTCCTGGGTGATCGTCAACACCGGCTGGTTCTTCGTGCTGGTCGCGTCGTTCTTCGTCCTCTTCGTGCTGTGGCTCGCCGCCTCGAAGTACGGCCGGGTCCCGCTCGGCGAGGACGACGAGAAGCCGGAGTTCCGCACGGTCTCCTGGATCGCCATGATGTTCAGCGCCGGCATGGGCATCGGCCTGATGTTCTGGGGCGTCGCCGAGCCGTTGTCGCACTTCGCTTCGCCGCCGCCGGGCACCGGTGAGCCGCAGAGCGAGGAGGCGCTGCAGAGCGCCATGGCCTCGACGATGTTCCACTGGGGCCTGCACCCCTGGGCCATCTACGCGGTGGTGGGCATCGCCATCGCCTACGGCACCTTCCGCAAGGGCCGCTCGCAGCTCATCTCCTCGGCGTTCCGCCCGCTGATCGGGCGCCGTGCCGAGGGTCCCGCCGGGCGCGTCATCGACATCCTGGCCATCTTCGCGACCCTCTTCGGCTCCGCCGCGAGCCTCGGCCTCGGCGCCCTGCAGATCGGCGCCGGCCTGCAGTTCAACGGCTGGATCGACCAGCCCGGCAAGATCGCCCTCGTCGCCATCATCACCGTGCTGACGGTGCTGTTCATCCTGTCGGCCGTCTCCGGCATCGAGCGCGGCATCCAGTGGCTGTCCAACACCAACATGGTGCTGGCGCTCGCCCTCGCCGTGTTCGTGTTCGTCGTCGGACCGACGCTGTTCATCCTCAACATGCTGCCGACCACGTTGGGCGACTACGCCTCCCAGATGACGGAGATGGCGTCGCGCACGGCCGCCAGCGGCGACCAGGCGATGGAGGCCTGGCTGTCGAGCTGGACGATCTTCTACTGGGCCTGGTGGGTCTCGTGGACGCCGTTCGTCGGCATGTTCATCGCCCGCATCAGCCGCGGCCGCACGATCCGCGAGTTCGTGACCGGCGTGCTCCTCGTGCCCACGCTCGTGAGCCTCGTCTGGTTCGCCGTCTTCGGCGGGTCCGCGATCTTCGAGCAGCGCGCCAGCGGCGGCCTCATCGGCTCCGACGGCTCCGTCGCCTCGGACTTCGCGCTCTTCCAGCTGCTGGAGAAGTACCCCGCGGCGGGCATCACGTCGGTGCTCGTCATGGTCCTCGTCGGAATCTTCTTCGTCTCCGGCGCCGACGCCGCCTCGATCGTCATGGGCACGCTCAGCGAGCGCGGCGCCACGGAGCCGAGCCGCGTCTCGGTCATCTTCTGGGGTGCGCTGACGGGTGCCGTGGCCGCGATCATGCTCGTGATCGGCGGGTCCGACGCGTTGACCGGCCTGCAGAACATCACCATCGTCGCGTCGGTGCCGTTCGTGTTCGTCATGGTCGCGCTCTGCGTCTCGCTGTGGAAGGACCTGCAGAGCGACCCCGTCGTCGTGCGGCACCGCCTCGGCCAGGAGGCGGTCGAGGGCGCGGTGGTCGTCGGCGTCGAGGAGCACGACGGCGACTTCGCGCTCGTCGTCGAGCCGACCGACAGCAGTGCCGAGCCGGCCTCGGACGAGAAGCAGCAGTGACCGCGTGGCGACGTCCCGGACCGACGGGTCCGGGACGTCGTCACGTCGGGGCGGGCTGCGGGTCCGACGTCAGATCGTGAACCCCGCGAACAGCACGGAGGCGAGGGCCAGCGCCAGCACGATGTTGACCACCGTGGCGGCCGCGAACACGCCGATCGGACGCCATCCCGCCTCGCGCAGGGACGAGACCTTGAACTCCAGCCCGATCGAGACGAAGGCGAGGATCAGCGCGTAGTCGCGCAGACCCTTGACGACGGTCTCGAACTCCTCGGCGCGCGCCTCGGACGCCCCCTCGAGGTACAGCGTCGCGATCACCGAGGCGGTCACGAACCCGATCACGAACTTCGGGAAGCGGTGCCACAGCTCGATCGCGCGGGGTCGCTCGCCGTCAGGGTCGCGCTCGACCTTGAACGCGAACCAGGCGGTCAGGCCCACGGCGACGAACCCGATCAGCGCGTTCTGCGTCAGCTTCACGACCGACGCGATCTGCAGCGGCTCCTCGCCCGCGATCGTGCCCGCGGCCGTCACGGCGGCCGTCGTGTCGATGTTGCCGCCCAGCCACGCGCCCGTGACGGCGGGGGAGAGGTCCAGCAGGTCGGCCAGCCATGGCAGCACGAAGATCGACGGCAGCGCGAAGAGGATGACCAGGCTCGCGGTGTAGGCGAGCTGCTCCTTGCGGGCGCGCACGGCACCGGCCGCGGCGATGGCGGCGCTCACCCCGCAGATCGCGACGGCCGACGCCAGCAGGGCGCGCAGCCGGTCGTCGAGCCCGAGCCGCCCCGCGAACCACCAGGTGAAGGCGAACACGCCCGAGATCAGCAGCAGCCCCTGCAGGATCGCGGGGCCGGCGGCCCGGGCGATGACGGACAGCACCACCGTCGCGCCCAGGACGACGAGCCCGGTCTTGATGAAGAACTCGGTGCGGAACCCCGACGCGATCCGGTCGCGGACGCCCGCCGCCGACAGGGCCGCGTTGACCAGCAGGCCGAGCGCGATCGCGTACACGGGGGACTCGATCGCCGCGGCGGCGTCGGCGAGCGCGGTGTCCTCGAGCCACGTGGGCACGTTCTCCGTCAGCAGGCGCGCCCCGACGCCCGTGGCGACCACGACGACGAGCCCCGCGAGGAACGTCGTCGGCCTGAAGCCCCCGCCGAACTCGACGACCGACCTCTGCGGCGACGGCGACGCGGCGCTCACAGCGGCAACCAGCTCTCGGTGACCACGCCGGCTGCCGTGAGGACGACGAGGGTCAGGCCGACGACGGTCGCCAGCCAGTCCTCGGAGAGGTGGAAGCGGCGGGCGTCGTCGACCGTCCGCTCACGGTGACGGGAGTCGTCGTCGGGGACGTTCGTGAGTTCACTCATGCCCGACAGGGTGCGTCGGCGGCGCGCGCGGGCACGGGCGTCCCGCATCCCGGGACGTCGACGCCGAGCCCGGGCGGGCTGGTAGACCTCAGGCGCCGAAGGTCGGCGGCGCCTGGTCGAGACGTCCGGGGTGCAGCCAGCGGGTGATGATGACCCGCAGGGTGCTCAGGGCGTCGTCGGCACGACGCTCTCCGGCGTCCTGCACGTCGGCGTGCGTCCGCAGCAGCGCGGCGAGCCAGAGGCCCGCCTCGCCGGGGTCGAGCTCGCGGTCGGCGGTGCCGTCGCGCATGGCCCCGAGGAGAAGCTCGGTGAGCTCGGACTGCACCTCGGCGTCGACGGCGGCGCGCGTGTCGACGATCTCGTCGACCCGGTCCAGCAGGGCGTCCCAGGCGCTCATGGGAGCAGCCTAGTGGGACCCGCGCAGCGGATCGGACCGCGCCGCGCGCGTCGCACCTAGAACATCTGTTCGAACCAGCCTATCCTGCTGGGGTGTGGTTCCAGGGTTCGCTGCTCGACGTCGGCGACGAGGCGGTCGTCGGCTCGTTGGGTGCTGCGGTGCAGCGTCGCGAGCTGACGCACGGTGCCTGGGTCGACGTCCGTCCCGGCTGGGTGCAGGGCGCCGACCCGCTGTTCCTCTCCTTGCAGACGGAGGTGCGCTGGCGGGCCGAGCGTCGCCAGATGTACGACGAGACGGTCGACGTCCCGCGTCTGCTCGCGCACTTCGGCGCCGCCGACACCCTCCCGCACCCGGCGCTCGACGCCGCCCGCGCCGCCCTGAACGCGCACTACGCTGACGAGCTCGGCGAGGAGTTCGTCACCGCCGGCCTCTGCTACTACCGCGACGGCCGCGACAGCGTCGCCTGGCACGGCGACCGCATCGGTCGAGGTCGGGCCGAGGACACCATGGTCGCCATCCTGTCCCTCGGTGCGCCCCGCCGCCTCAGCCTGCGCCCCGTCGACCACGGCGCCGGCGACACCATCGGCTTCGTCGTCGGCCACGGCGACCTCCTCGTCATGGGCGGCTCCTGCCAACGGACCTGGGAGCACGCCGTCCTCAAGACCGCCAAGCCCGTCGGTCCCCGCATCAGCGTCCAGTTCAGGCCGCGGGGGGTGTTGTAGAGGCTGGGGGCTGCGTGGCTGCGGCTGCGCTGCTCTGGGGGTCTGGACCTGCTGGTGCGCTGGCGTAGGGGATCTGGGCTAGGTGGTGCGCTGCCTCAACTGGCGCTGGGTGTGGGCTCCGCAAGGGCCTCGACCGGACGGCTGGCGACCGCGCTGGTCTGGGATCTCGGGCTGTGGGTTGCGCTCGGGGTGGACGCAGGATTCTGCGTTCGTGTGCGGAAGGCCAAGGAGTCTGCGTTTGCTACGGGATCCCGTCGTGAACGCAGAAGCGTTCGGCCTTCTGCGCGCGAATGAAGAATCTTGGGTGCACTTGGGGGTGGGGTGGGCAGTGCTTCTCCCTTCTCGTGGCACGGTCCACGAGAAGGGAGAAGCGCTGCCACGTCTGACACCGCTCGGGGCAAGAACGCAGAATCTTGCGTCCCACGCGGCCCGCAGCCCGAGTACCCGAGCCGCCGCGCCACCCAGCCGCCCGGTCGAGGCGCTTTCGAAGAGCAGGTCCAGGAGAAGCCGCGCCGGCGCAGCCCCACCCGAGCGAGAACCCGCACCGACGCAGCCGCAGGCCGAGTCGAAGCCGCCCCCTCGCACCCGCAAGGACCCCCCAACGCCACGAGCCCCCGACCACACGGTCGGGGGCTCGTCGCGCCGGGCTCAGCGGGCGCGGCGCTGGAGGCGTTCGAGGTCGAGGATGACGACGGAGCGGGGCTCGAGGCGCAGCCAGCCGCGGGACGCGAAGTCGGCGAGCGCCTTGTTGACGGTCTCGCGGGAGGCGCCGACGAGCTGGGCCAGCTCCTCCTGGGTGAGGTCGTGGTTGACGTGCACGCCGTCCTCGGCCTTGCGCCCGAAGCGGCTCGCGAGGTCCAGGAGGGCCTTGGCGACGCGACCGGGAACGTCGGAGAACACCAGGTCGCCGACGACCTCGTTGGTGCGACGCAGGCGACCGGCGAGCTGGTTGAGCAGCGCCAGGGCGACCTCGGCGTGGCTGGACAGCACCGGCGTGAGGGCTTCGTGGCTCAGGCTCTGGACGGTGACGTCGGTGACCGACGTCGCGGTGGCCGAGCGGGGTCCGGGGTCGAAGAACGACAGCTCGCCGAACATCTGGCCGGGGCCGAGGATGGCGAGCAGGTTCTCGCGACCGTCGGGCGACGTGCGTCCGAGCTTGATCTTGCCCTCGGTGACGACGTACAGCTGGTTGCCGTCGTCACCCTCGTTGAAGAGGACCTCGCCACGCTTCAGGCTCAGCGGGGACATCGAGGCCTCGAGGGCTCCTGCGGCGTCGTCGTCGAGACCAGAGAAGAGCGGCGCTTGGCGCAGCACGTCGTCGTTCACGGGCATCCTTTTCGGCTGTTGATTCGGTCACAGTCTGTCCTACCAGGAGCTCGAACGCCACACGCCGGGCCGGTGTCGGCGCCGCCACGTACCCTGACGGCGTGCCACCTGCCGCCCCCAAGGCTCCCCTGAAGCCGCCGACGAGTCTCGTGCGCCGGGCGCGCAAGATCCACCGGGTGCTCGCCGAGACCTATCCGGAGGCCGGCTGCGAGCTCGACTTCCGCACTCCCTTCGAGCTGCTCGTGGCCACCGTACTCTCCGCCCAGACCACCGATCGACGGGTCAACGCCGTCACCCCCGCCCTGTTCGCCGCCTACCCCGACGCCGCGGCGCTCGCGGCGGCCGATCGCACGGCCGTCGAGGAGATCATCCGCTCCACCGGCTTCTACCGGGCGAAGACCGACAGCGTGCTCGGTCTGTCCGCCGCGCTCGTCGAGCGGTACGACGGCGAGGTGCCGGCCCGGCTGCGCGACCTCGTCACGCTGCCGGGCGTCGGCCGCAAGACGGCCAACGTGGTGCTGGGCAACGCCTTCGACGTGCCCGGCCTCACCGTCGACACGCACTTCGCCCGGCTCGTGCGCCGCTTCGAGTGGGTCGACGACGACGTCGCGAAGGACCCGGTCAAGACCGAGCACGCGGTCGGTGCGCTGTTCCCGCGCCGCGACTGGACGATGCTCAGCCACCGGCTGATCTGGCACGGCCGACGTCGCTGCCACGCGCGCAAGCCCGCCTGCGGTGCGTGCCCGGTGGCGCACTGGTGCCCGGCGTACGGCACCGGTCCCACCGATCCTGTCGAGGCGGCGCGGCTCGTCACCACGCAGGGTCGCGCATGAGACGCCTCGCCGTCGCGCTCGCCGTGCTCGCGCTGCTCCTGGCCGGCTGCTCCGACGTCGACACGAGCAGCGGCAAGCCGACGTTCGGCGGCGGCTCGCTCGACGGCGGCGACCCGCAGTCGGCGTCGGTCCGCAGCGCCGTGCAGGACGCCGGCGTGCGTCCGTGCAGCGACCTTCCGCTCGCCGACGCGGGCGCCGAGGGCGACGGTGCGCTGCCGGCGCTCGAGCTGCCGTGCCTGGGCGGCGACGGCAGCGTCGACCTCTCCCGGCTGCGGGGTCCCGCGGTCGTCAACTTCTGGGCGAGCAACTGCAAGCCGTGCCGCGAGGAGCTGCCCCTGCTCGCACGGCTCGACCGCGACACCGGCGACCGGCTGACGGTCGTCGGCCTCGACGTGCGCGACGCCGACCCCGACGCCGCGGTCGCGCTCGCCCGACGCTCGGGCGTCACCTACCCGCAGCTGTCCGACCCGACCTTCCGCACGCGCGGTGCCTTCCGGGTGCTCGGCCTGCCGCAGACGGTCTTCGTCGACGCGCAGGGCAGGATGGTCGCCACCGAGCGGGTGCCGTACACCTCCTACGCCGACCTGACCGGTGCCGTCCGTCGACACCTGGAGGTGCAGCCGTGAGTCCTGAGTCCTCCGCCGACTCGCCGACGTCCGGTGGCGTGGCCGACGGCCTGCCCGAGTGGCTGCGCCCGCTCGCCGAGCTGGCCGGCTCCGTGCAGGCCGAGCAGCTCGCGCCGCGCTTCCCGCACCCGCCGGCCGACGCCCGTCCGGCCGCAGTCCTCATCTGCTTCGCCGACGGCCCCGACGGGCCCGAGCTGCTGCTCACCGAGCGAGCCCCGACGCTGCGCAACCACGCCGGCCAGATCTCGTTCCCGGGCGGCGCGTGCGACCCCGGCGACGCCGACGCCGCAGCCACGGCGCTGCGCGAGGCCGACGAGGAGGTCGGGCTCGACCCGGCCGAGGTCACGGTGTTCGGCATCCTGCCGACGCTCTGGCTGCCGCCCAGCAATTTCGCGGTCACCCCGGTCCTCGGCTACTGGCGCAGGCCCCGACAGCTGGCCGCCGTCTCGACGGCCGAGGTGGGACGCGTCCTGCACCACCCGCTGCACCTGCTGGTCGACCCCGAGCGGCGGTTCAGCGTCGAGCACCCGTCCGGGTGGCGCGGGCCGGCCTTCGAGATCGGCACCGAGATGCCGCTGTGGGGCTTCACGGCCGGCATCATCTCCCGTCTGTTCGAGCGGCTCGGCTGGGCCCAGCCCTGGGACGAGTCGGTCGTCCACCCGCTGCCCACCCCACCCCAGGAGCGCCCGTGAGCTCGCTCGACCTCGTCATCGCCGTCGTCGTGGTGGCGTACGCCGTCTCCGGCTACCTGCAGGGCTTCGTGGTCAACCTGGTCGCCACCGCCGGTCTCGTCCTCGGCGGGCTCGGCGCCATCTGGGTCGTGCCGCACCTGCTCGACCGGCAGAACGGCACCCTGACGACGTCGCTGCTGGCGCTCGGGCTGGTCATCGGTGCCGCCGCGATCGGCCAGGCCATCGGCACCTACATCGGCACCGACCTGCGCGGGGGGCTCACCGCGGGCCCGCTGCGCACGGTCGACGCCGTCGGCGGGGCCGCCCTGAGCGTCGTCGGCGTGCTCATCGCGTCGTGGGCGCTCGGCTACGCGGTCAGCGGCACCTCGATCCCGTGGCTGGCGAAGGCCGCACGCGACTCGACCGTGCTCGCGAAGGTCAACGACGTCATGCCGTCGACCGCCACCGACACGCTGCGCGCGTTCAGCCGCACGCTCGACGCCAACCTCTTCCCGCGCTACATCGACCCGTTCGCCGACGAGGAGATCGCCGCCGTCGGCCCGCCCGACGCCGCCACCCTGTCCCAGCCGGGCGTGCAGCAGGCCTCGCGCAGCGTCGTGAAGATCGTGGGCTCCGCCGAGTGCGGCCGGGGGATCGAGGGGTCGGGCTTCGTCTACGCGCCGGGCCGGGTCATGACGAACGCGCACGTCGTCGCGGGTGTCGACCAGCCGGTGGTCACCGTGGAGGGCGAGCGTCGCCTCGACGGGCGGGTCGTCGTCTTCGACCCCGAGCTCGACCTCGCCGTCATCGCCACCGACGACCTCGGCGTACCGGCGCTGCGCTTCGACACGCAAGGGACGGCAGGCCAGGAGGCGGCCGTGCTCGGCTACCCCGAGAACGGGCCGTTCGACGCGCGGGCGGCGCGTATCCGCTCCCAGCTCACGCTGCGCAGCCCCGACATCTACGACCGGGGGCAGGTGCTGCGCGAGGCGTTCTCCGTGCGCAGCCTCGTCCGGTCCGGCAACTCCGGCGGCCCGCTGGTCTCGACCGAGGGCACCGTGCTGGGCGTCATCTTCGCGGCGTCGATCTCCGACAGCTCCACCGGCTACGCGGTCACCGCGGAGCAGGCGCAGGACGACGCGCGCGCCGGCCGCTCGGCGACCCAGCAGGTCGACACCGGACGGTGCGCCTGATGCGCGGGTTCCTGGCGGCCGTGTCGGGGCTCGTGGCGGTCGTCGCGCTCGCGGTGGCGCTCCCGGCCGCGTGGGTGGCGGCGTCGGTGGCCGACGAGGACGGGTTCGTCTCGCTGTCGCGCGACGTGGTCACCGACGGTGCGGTGCAGGACGCCGCCTCGGACCTGCTGACCACGCGGCTCGAGCGCGAGGCCGGCCTGCCGGCGCAGCTGGCCGAGACCGGGCGCCGGCTGCTCGAGCGGGCCACCGACCGCGTGTTCGACGACCCGCAGCTGTCGGGTGCGTGGGCGCAGACGCTGCGCCGCACCCATGCCGCGCTGCTCGACGACCCCGCCGCGGCCTCGGGGCAGGTGCCCGTCCCCCTCGACCTCGCGCCGCTGGCGCGGCTCGCGGCCGAGCGCACCGACGGTCTCGTCGACGCCCCCGACCGGCTCGTGGTCGAGCTGCCCGGCGGACCCGACGCGCGGGCGCTGCGTCTGGTCGATGAGTCCCCGGGGCTCGCGCTGGCCGCGGGTCTCGTCGCGGCGGTCGGTGCACTGGTGGCGCTGCTCGTGGCCCGGCGCCGTGGTGTGGCGCTGGTGTGGCTCGGGGTGGGCGCCGTGGCGGCCGCCGGCCTCGACGCGGGGCTCGCCCGCCTGGCCCGCGAGCGGACGGTCGACGCCTCCACCGGCGACGGCCTGCAGACCGCGCTGGTGCGCGCGCTCGCCGACGTCGGCGTCACCTCGTTCGACGGCTGGCTCGTGTGGACGGCGCTCAGCGGCGCGGTCCTCGCCGTGCTGGGCGTGGTCGTCGCCCTCGTCGGGCGGCGCTCCGCCTGACCCCCGTCGCGAGATTCCCAGGTCGACCTGGGAATCTCCACCGAGCGTGGGAATCTCACGCAGGCCCGGAGAGCTTTCCGGGTATCGCTGGGATTCCCGTGCTTCGCGACCGGTTCCGGCCCCCGGGTGAAGGGGCCAGCGGGTCAGCGCCGGGGAGCGGCGTGCTGGCCCTTCAGGGCGCCGGGGATCTTCTTGGCCGTGTCGATGGTCTTCTGCGGCGCACGGATCTTCTTGATGAGCCGCACGCCGACGAGCACGAGCACGACGGCCAGCAGCACGTAGACGCCGGCGACGATGAGGAAGCACCACGCGGGGTGCAGACCGGTCATGCTCAGGAAGAACGCGAACGCGATCGAGACGAAGATCAGGACGAGCAGGCCGAGGAAGCCGGCCACGGCGAACAGAGCCGCGCCCACGCCGCCGGCCTTCGCGCTCACCACGAGCTCGCTCTTGGCGAGGGCGACCTCGGCCTGGACGAGGGCGGAGATGTCGCGACTGGCGTCGGCGACCAGCCGGCCGACGGTCGGCTCGTCCTGCTCGGGCAGCATCGGTCGCACGGGCTCGCGGTTCGCTCGCTGACGGTCGCTCATGAGGCCGAGCCTACAAGCGGGAGCCGGTGGTGCGCGCGGCCACCGGGGCCGGCGACGCCGTGGGCGGTCAGGCGCCGAGCAGACGCAGGAGCACGCCGGCCACGGAGGCGCCGGCGATGACGGAGGCGGAGAACACGAGGTCGAGACGGGTGGTGGTGTCCATGGCTCCAGCGTGTCCGGGCCGGGTGAGAGGACGCTGAACGGAACCTGGCCGTCACCTGTCGGTCCGAGGACACCTGGAGGACACCCCCACGCGACGCCTGCACGCACGACGCCCCGCGACCCGGGGGTCGCGGGGCGTCGGGAGGCCTGCCTCAGTCCTCGTCGGCCTTCGCGCCGCTCATGCCGGCGGTGATGAGGTCCATGACGGAGGAGTCGGCCAGCGTCGTCGCGTCGCCGACCTCGCGGTTCTCGGCGACGTCGCGCAGCAGGCGGCGCATGATCTTGCCCGAGCGGGTCTTGGGCAGCTCGGGCACGACCATGACCTGGCGCGGCTTGGCGATCGGGCCGATCTCCTTGCCGACGTGGTTGCGCAGCTCGGCCACGACGTCCTCTCCACCGTCCCCTGCGGACTCGCGCAGGATGACGAACGCGCACACGGCCTGGCCGGTGGTCTCGTCGGCCGCGCCCACGACGGCCGCCTCGGCCACCTTCGGGTGCGAGACGAGCGCCGACTCGATCTCGGTCGTCGACAGTCGGTGGCCCGAGACGTTCATGACGTCGTCGACGCGTCCGAGCAGCCAGATGGCGCCGTCGTCGTCCTTCTTCGCCCCGTCGCCGGCGAAGTAGTAGCCCTGGGCCTTGAACCGCGACCAGTAGGTCTCGACGTAGCGGTCGTCGTCGCCCCAGATGGTGCGCAGCATCGACGGCCACGGCTCGGTGATCACGAGGTAGCCGCCCTCGCCGTTGCCCACGGGAGTGCCGGCGTCGTCGACGACCTCGGCGGTGACGCCCGGGAACGCCGTCATGGCCGATCCGGGCTTGGCGGCGGTGACGCCGGGCAGCGGGGTGATCATGTGGGCGCCGGTCTCGGTCTGCCACCAGGTGTCGACGATCGGGGCGCTGCCGCCGCCGATGTTCTCGCGGTACCAGACGTAGGCCTCGGGGTTGATGGACTCGCCCACCGTGCCCAGCACGCGCAGGCTCGACAGGTCGTGCTCGGCGGGGATCTGCTCGCCCCACTTCATGCACGTGCGGATGGCGGTGGGCGCCGTGTAGAACAGCGAGACTTTCTTGTCGGCGATGATCTCCCACCAGCGACCCTTGTGCGGGGTGTCGGGCGTGCCCTCGTAGAGCACCTGCGTCGCGCCGTTGGCCGTCGGACCGTAGGTGATGTAGGAGTGGCCGGTGATCCAGCCGACGTCGGCCGTGCACCAGTAGACGTCGTCGTCCTTGTGGTCGAAGGTCGCCCAGAACGTGTACGCCGCCTGGGTCAGGTAGCCCGCCGACGTGTGCAGGATGCCCTTGGGCTTGCCGGTGGTGCCGGAGGTGTACATGACGAACAGCGGGTGCTCGCTGTCGAACTCGGTGAACCGGTGGTCGGTCGAGGACTCGTCGACCACCTCGTGCCACCAGACGTCGACGTCGCCGTTCCACGGCACGTCCTCGCCGGTGCGGCGCACCACGAGCACGTTCTCGACGGGCGAGGCGTCGCCGAGCTTCGCCAGGGCCTCGTCGACGGCCGGCTTGAGCGACGACGGCTTCCCACGACGGTAGCCGCCGTCGGCGGTGATGACGAGCTTGGCCTCGCAGTCCTCGACGCGGCTGGCGAGCGCGTCGGAGGAGAACCCGCCGAACACGACGGTGTGCACGGCGCCCACGCGGGCCGAGGCGAGCATGGCGACCACGGCCTCGGGGATCATCGGCATGTAGATGGCGATGCGGTCGCCGGCCTCGACGCCGAGCTCCTCGATCGCGTTCGCCGCCTTCGAGACCTCGTCCTTGAGCTCGGCGTAGGTGAGGTCGCGGGTGTCGCCGGGCTCGCCGACGAAGTGGATGGCGACCTTGTCGCCGTGGCCGGCCTCGACGTGGCGGTCGACGCAGTTGTAGGCGACGTTGAGCTTGCCGCCGACGAACCACTGCGCGAACGGCGGGTTGCTCCAGTCGAGCACCTCGTCGAAGTCGGTGCCCCACGTCAGGCGGCGCGCGGCGTCGGCCCAGAAGCCGAGCCGGTCCTGCGCGGCGCGGTCGTAGACGTCGGCGGTGACGTTGGCCTGCGCGGCCAGCTCGGCCGGCGGCTCGAAGACGCGGTCCTCGCGGGACAGGTTGCTGATGCCGTGCTCGCTCACTAGTTCTCCTCGGGTGGGGGATACCTTTGCATCGTTGCGCACGTCACAGGGTCGTTCAACTGGGGTTGCGGGGAGGTTGGTCCCGCGAGGCGCCGGACGCTCGACGGCGGCCGACACCGGCACCGGGAGCGCTGGTGCGTCCCGGGCCGGCGTCGGCCCGCGCCTCAGGGTCGGCGGCTCACTTCTCGGCGCCCGCGCCGGTCAGCGAGCGCACCTGCAGCTCCGCGAAGCGGGCCTCGCTCTCGGTCTCCTTCGACGTGACGGTGCCCAGCCAGCCCATGAGGAAGCCGAAGGGGATTGAGACGATGCCGGGGTTCTGCAGCGGGAACCACGCGAAGTCGACGTCCGTCAACAGGGCGGTCTCCGAGCCCGACACGACGGGGCTGAAGATCACCAGGCCGACGGCCGAGACGAGGCCGCCGTAGATGCTCCACGTGGCGCCGCGCGTGTTGAAGCGCTTCCAAAACAGGTTGTAGAGCAGGGCCGGCAGGTTCGCCGACGCGGCCACCGCGAACGCGAGCGCCACGAGGAACGCGACGTTCAGGCTCTGCCCCGGGATGGCCAGGGCGATGGCGACACCGCCGATGACGAACGCCGCGATGCGGGCCACCTTGACCTCCTGCTCGCCCGTGACGTCGCCCTTCTTGATCACGCTGGCGTAGAGGTCGTGCGCCACCGACGAGGCGGACGTGAGCGTGAGCCCGGCGACCACGGCGAGGATCGTCGCGAACGCCACGGCGGAGATCAGCGCGAGCAGGATCGCACCCCCGGTCGTGCCCGACCCGCCGCCCACGGCCTCGGCCAGCAGCGGGGAGGCCAGGTTGCCGCCCGACTCGACGACGCGCTCCTTGGCGTCTCCCGTGACGAGGGCCGCGGCGCCGAAGCCGAGGATGAGCGTCAGCAGGTAGAACGTGCCGATGATGCCGATGGCCCACAGCACCGACACGCGGGCCTGCTTGGCGGTCGGGACGGTGTAGAAG
>NZ_LUNF01000239.1:0-4743 GCF_001626145.1 Aeromicrobium sp. REDSEA-S32_B7 | reverse complement strand
GGTAGAGGCCGCTCTCGAGCCGCTCGAGCATGATGTCGACCTGGCGCAGGAGCTCACGGTCCTGCGTCTCGATGAGGACGTCGAGCTCCGTCTCGACGCCGAGCTCCGCGCGGTCGGCCGAGTCGCCGCTGACCGGTCCCGAGCGGTGGTGGTCGCCCACCCGCTCGAGGAGCCGCGACCTCTCCTCGGTCATGGCGTCGTGCAGCCGGTCGAGGTCGGCAGGGGTCCAGGCGGTGTCGTCCATGGAGGCTGACGTACCCGATCCGCGCCTCGACACCGACAGGTGCGTGGGGGACCGCCGTCGGGGTACGCGTCGGTCACCCGATCCGAGGAGGACCGTCATGACCACGCCCCATCCCGAGGCACCCGCCGAAGGCGCCGAGCCCGACGCCGACGCGGAGGAGCTCGACCCCGGCCAGGACCCCGATCAGTCGTCCAGCCTCGACGACCAGCGCGTGCAGCCGCTCGTGAGCACGACCTGACGGTCGTCGGGCTGCCAGCTCAGGTCGGCGACGTCGACGAGGTAGGACCCGCGCTGAGGCCACGCGAAGAGGTGCGCGAGCAGGGCCGGCCGACGCGCGCTGCGTCGCTCGTAGCCCAGGAACGCCGTGCCTCGTCGCGGACCGATGACGAGACCGACGACCTCGGGCGCCGACCCGTCGTCGGGCACCAGGAGCCGTGCGTCGACGACCACGCCGACCCGCTCGCCGTCCTGCAGGACCAGTGCGCCGAGCAGCTCACCGAGGATCATGACGGCCTCCGGGAATCCGTGCGACGACCACATCGCGCCACCACCGCTCCACCCAGAGCAGATCGAGCTCCTCACGGCCGACGGCGAGGTGGACGGCCGTGTCGATCGAGGCGACGTCGTGCCAAGGGACGCCGCGGCGCCGCCATGACGGCGCACGAGCGCCGAAGAACCGCGTCAGCAGGCCGGAACCGAGCAGGAGACGGTCGACCTGAGGCCGCCCGGTGGGTCCGGGGCCTGGCCACGTGATCTCGAGGTCGTCGACCGCGAGGACGGGGAGGCCGTCGCGGTCGAGCACCTGACGGTCGAGCAGGTGCAGGTTGACGTCGACCAGCCGGCCCCGAGCCGGGTGTCGCGGGCCCTCGGTCATGTCAGGCCCCCATCCTGGTGAGGACCATGAGCGGCACTGCTGCCACCGCGGCGACGCCGATGATCACGAGGTAGACCAGCGCGACCGCGTTGACGACTCGCCCGTTGACGTGCTCGCCGACGTAGTCAGGATCGTTCGCGACCACGAGGACCGGGAAGTACGTCAGGGGGAGGGCGACGGCGCTGAAGACGACCGAGAACTCGGTGACCATGATCGGGTCGACGCCCGTGGCCAGGACGACGCACGCCAGGGCGACGGCGCCAGCGACCACGACGTGGAACTGCGGCGCCTGCACCGGCCGCAGACGCTTGCCCCAGGGCCAGCCCGCGTACTGCGCGATGGAGTAGCCGCACGCGAGCGCCGTCTCGAGCGCTGCTCCGGTCGTGGCGGCCACGACCCCGACGAGCACCACGACGACGCCGACGACGCCCAGAGCGACCGCGACCGGTGCCAGCACCTGCGAGAGACTCGTGACCGCGATGCCCGCCGGGAGGAGCACGACGGCGGCGCAGCCGGCGATGGCGAGCGAGAGCACACCGCCGAGCGGGAAGCCGACCAGCACGTTCAGCCGCGACATCCACAGGTCGCGGGAGGTCCATCCCTCCTCGGCCGCGCCGGAGGAGAAGAAGAACACCTCGTACGGCGTCATCGCGGCCCCGAAGAGGGCTACGGCGTAGTAGGCGTAGGTGAGACCGCTCTCGCCACCCCCGGCCGGGACGGAGGGGACGAGCTGCCGGCCGAGAGCCGTCCAGTCGGGGTCGAGGGCGACGAGAGCGACGACGAAGCCGACGAGCAGCAGACCGAGGAGCCCTGCGGCGTTCTCCATCCAGCTGAAGCGCACCCGCCAGACGATCCACCAGACCGCGAACGCCAGGGGAAGCACGATCGTGAGCGGCGCGACGCCGGCCAGCAGCTGCAGCGCCAGGGCGATCCCGCCGATCTCGGCGGCGAGCGTCAGCAGCGTGAGTGCCATCGAGCCGCCGAGGTTGACCAGGGCGGCGCGCGGCCCCAGACGCTCCCGGATGATCTCGAACGTGGCGCGTCCACTGATCGCCGTGACCTTGCCCGACATGTGCGCGAACAGGACGATGCCGACGACGCCGACCACGACCACCCAGGCGAGGGAGAGGCCGAAGCGCGATCCGACCACCGCGTTCGTCACCAGGTCGCCGATGTCGACGAACCCGCCGATGGCGGTGAGGATGCCGAGGGTCGCAGCGAACAGGCGGTTCACGAGGTCGCTCCTCGCGCGTCGGCCGACAGCAGCGCGAGGCGGTTCGCGACGTCGTCGAGGCGGGCAGCGGTCCGCCGAGGTACGTCGCGTCCCGCGCGCACGAGGTCGGACACGTGGTGCAGGAGGTCGAGGGTGTCGGCACCGACGCGCAGGGCCTGGTGGCGTGGTTCGACCTGTCCTGGCTGCACGTCGAGCGAGGCCGTCCGGCGTAGCGCGTCCGACGCGTCAAGCGTCGCGTCGTCGAGCTGCGTCCTGACCGCTGCGGACGTCGTCCGACCCTCCGCGTGCAGCTGGACGGCCAGCGACGCCGAGCGCGCGGACGAGGTGAGCTCGTCGACGGTCGACGCCAAGGGATCGTCCGCGACGCCGCACCCGGCGGCGACGAGGAGCGTCGCGACCGCGAGGGCGACCCCCGCGCGTCTCCCGCTGCCGGTGGGGCGCATCAGGTCCTCCTCACGTCCGTCGCACGACGTACCCCGTCCCGCGTCCGCCACACGGCGGTTCCCCGACGCCGTGACGGGAACACGAGGGGCATGACCAAGAACATCGCCCTGGACCACCCCTGGCTCGATCGCAGCCCGCTCCTCCTGCTGGACGGCTACCGCTTCTCCGAGCGTCGTCGTCGGGACGCCGAGGACGTCACCCCGACCCGGGTCGCGGGTGCGCGGGCGCTGATCGTGCGCGGCGCGGAGGCGGCGGCCTGGTTCTACGGCGACGAAGCCCTGCGACGGCGCGACGCCGTGCCGGGCCTCGTGGCTCAACCGCTCTTCGGTCCGGGTGCCGTGCACACCCTCGATGGTGAGCACCATGACGTGCGCAAGCACTGGTTCGTCGACGTGCTCGACGCGGAGGCGGTGCGAGCCTCGACCGCGCGTCTCGGGACGGCCTGGCGGGAGGAGGTGTCCGGCTGGGACGGCGAGGTGGACGTGTTCGAGCGGGCGAGCGCGGTGCTCACGCGCGTCGCCGTGGACCGGGCCGGCCTGGCGGTCGACCCTCGGGGGTGGGAGCCGCTGCGGCGCGACCTCGTCGCCATGGTCGACGGGTTCGGTGCCGTCGCGGGCCCTCGCCACCAGCGTGCGCGAGCCGCGCGGGCCAGGACCCAGGCCTGGGTCGTCGACCAGGTGCGCGCGGCGCGACACGGCACGGAGGCCTCGGGCCTGGTGCGCGCGGTGGCGGACCTGCGCGACGAGGACGGGCGACAGGTCGCCGACGAGGTCGCCGCGACGGAGCTCCTCAACGTCGTGCGCCCGCAGGTGGCCGTCGCCTGGCTGGTGGCCGGTGGGGCGCGAGCGCTCGACGAGCACCCGGCGCTGCGCTCGGCCTTGGCGGACGGGACGCTGTCACCGATCGACGTCGCGCAGGAGGTGCGCCGGACGACGCCGTTCGTCCCGCTGCTCGCCGCTCGCGCCGGGCGGGACACCCGATGGGGCGACGTGAAGGTGCCGGCAGGCACCCTGGTCGTGCTCGACGTGTGGGGAACGGACCACGACCCGCGCAGCTGGGCGCGGCCCGAGGTCTTCGACCCGCTCCGGTACGCCAGGGAGCGGGTCACCGCCGTCAACCTCGTGCCGCAGGGCGGGGGCTCCCGGGAGCGCGGCCACCGGTGTCCTGGCGAGGACCTGACGCTCGCCTACCTCAGCGTCATGCTGCCCGAGCTGGCCCGTTCAGGTGCCGTCGTGCACGAGGGCCGTGTCTCGCTGCGACGGATGCCGCCGCGCCCGCAGTGCCGGGCACGGGTCGAGCAACGCCGCTAGGCCGTCGGCCAGCCCTCGCGAGGCTCCCGGACGTCCTGGCGGTACTCCTCGGCCAGCCAGCGCAGCGCCTCCTGGTGTGCGTGGTCGTCGTCGGAGGCCACCGCGCCGCCGGCGAGACTGACCCGGAAGTCGTGCGCGTACGCGCTCGCGGCGGTCATCGCGACGCACGCCTGCGTGGCGACGCCGGCGAGCAGGAGCCGGTCCACGTCGTGGGCCCGCAGCACCTCGAGCAGCTCGGTGTCGAGGAAGGCGTCGTCACGACGCTTGGTCACCAGGATCGTGTCGACGTCCGCCAGCTCGGAGACCGGCCCCGCACCGTCGGTGCCCTCGAGGGCGACGGGACTGTCGTCGTCGCGCATGTTCAGCGCCCAGGTGGCCGGGTCCCGCGGCAGCACCGTGCGGACCTCGACGACGGGCGCAGCGTGTCGACGCGCCTGACCGACCCACCAGTGCACGGCCGCCAGCAGCCCGGCGCGACGTCGGGCGAGGCCCGGCGTGGAGAGGAAGTCCTCCTGCAGGTCGATCAGCACGAGGGCGGTGCTGCTGGGCCTGGGCGTGCTGTATCTTTATTTCGGCGGTGATCCGGTGACCGCTCACGTGATCCACGGTTTCGGCATGGGCGCATCTTCAATAGCCC